>CADEDX010000738.1 GCA_902826195.1 uncultured Bradyrhizobium sp.
GCACCGGCGGCGCAGTCGTTCTTGCCGGCCATCGAGACGCCGTAGCATTTCTCCACCTTGGCCATGTTGTCGGCCATGGGCTTGCTCTGGGCGAATGCGGCGCCGGCAGACAGGGCGGCCAGCGTGAAGGCGGTGATGGCGATGGAACGTGTGGTCATGGAAGCACTCCTGGACATGTGAAGGTTGATGGTGTTGCCGCGCCGCCATGGCCCGGCTACTCCATACTTCGTGCCGGCGAGGCCGCCGGTTACAGCACAGGGCAGAATCGCGCCAGATTTATTTTTTCCCCAGTGCGTAACCGGGTGCTCCATTGTTCCGAACTACCTCTGCCAGCGCGCTGAAGAACGCCGCACTCGAAAAGGAGTTGCGCGGCCTGTTCCTGGCGGGCTTGCAGGGCGACGCAGCGGCGTACCACGCGTTTCTGCAGCGGGCCAGCAAGTACCTGCGGGCCTTCTTGGCACGGCGGCTGTTCGGCTGGCCGGACGAAGTGGAAGACTTGGTTCAGGAATGTCTGCTTGCCATGCACAACCAGCGCCACACCTACCAGAGCGACCAGCCGCTGACGGCCTGGGCGCATGCGATCGCCCGCTACAAGCTGATCGACGTGCTGCGGGCCAAGTCGGCGCGTGAGGCGCTGCACGATCCATTGGACGACGAGATGGCGCTGTTTGCCGAATCCGATGAAGACGCCCGCATGGCGCGGCGCGATCTGGAAGGCATGCTCCAGACCCTGCCCAACAAGCAGCGCCTGCCGATCGTGCATGTGAAGCTGCAGGGGCTGTCGGTGGCTGAATCTTCGCGCCTGACCGGGCTGTCGGAATCGGCGGTCAAGGTCGGCATCCACCGCGGGCTGAAGGCGCTGGCCGCGCGTATCAAGGACATGAGATGAGGACCGACCATTTGATCGACCTGCTGGCCCAGGGCGCCGAACCGGTACCGGCACGCAGCGCGGCGCGCCGGCTCGGGCTGGCGCTGCTGGTCGGCTTGCCCATGGCGGCGATCATGTTGGAAGTGGACTACGGTTTCCGCAGCGATCTGGCCGAGGTGGCAACCTGGCCGGCGTTCTGGGTCAAACTGCTGTTTCCGCTGCTGATCGGCTTGGCCGCGGGTCTGCTCTGTTACTTCATGGTCGCGATTCTCAAAGGCAAGCTCGGCTATGATGATTCGCTCGATGCCTTTGGAGTCCACGGCGCCGGCGGCACACTGGGCGCGATTCTCACCGGCGTGTTCGCCACCAACGAAGTGAACAACGCGCTGAAGGATTCGGCCGGCAAGGCGCAGGCGCTGGGGCTGGTGGATGGCAACGGCGGGCAGGTTGTGAACCAGCTCATCGGTTCGGCCATCGCTTGGGGACTGGCCATCGTCGGCACGCTCATCATCCTCAAGATTTGTGATATCGCCTTTGGGCTCCGCGTCGAAAGCGACGAAGAGACTCAGGGACTTGACCTCAGTATGCACGGCGAAGAAGCTTATAACCTGGAATCGTAAGCCGCAAGGGAGCCTATCATGAAAAAAATCGAAGCGATCATTCAGCCATTCAAACTGGAAGAAGTGAAGGAAGCCCTGAAGGCGATCGGCGTGGATGGCATGACCATCACCGAGGTTCGCGGACATGGCCGCCAAAAGGGTCACAAAGAGATCTATCGCGGCCAGGAGTATACCGTCGACCTGCTTCCCAAGGTTAAGGTGGAGATGGTGGTGCCGTCGGCGCGGCTCGAGGAAACACTCAAGGCTGTCAGCGCCGCGGCCCGCACTGGCAAGATAGGAGACGGAAAGATCTTCGTTTATGAAGTCGCCCAAGCCATCAGGATCCGCAATGACGACCGCGGTGAATCCGCCCTTTAGAGCGGAGTCGAGGGCCAAGGAATACTCGGAGGGGACCAAGGCCACATTCCTCGAAACCGGTGACGCCACGACGGTGCTGGAGGCACGATCCAGCACCGTCATTGGCGTATTGGACGACGCATTTGAACGGCACCTGCGCGGGCCGTTCCCTTCCGGACTTGCCACTCTTGCCGTGGGCGGTTTCGGCCGCGGCGAGTTGTTTCCCTATTCCGACATCGATCTCTGCCTGCTGGTGGAGGATGAGAAAGAGGCGGCCGACCGCAAGAGCTCCATCTCGTCTTTCCTGCAGGAAATGTGGGACCGCGGGTTGCGGATGAGCCACTCCATCCGCACCATTCCGGAATGCTGCCAACTGCACGCCACCAATGCGGAGCTGAACGTCAGCCTGCTCGACCAGCGGTTTCTGGCCGGCGACCTTGCGCTGCACCAGAAACTGCAGCCTCGTCTACAGAAGTTTTTCGAGGCTGAGCGCAGCCACCTGATCCGGCATTTGTGCCGGTTGGCGCGCGCCCGCCACCAGCAGTTCAACGGCACGATTTATCATCTGGAGCCGAACATTAAGGAAGGTCCCGGCGGGCTGCGCGATCTGCACCTGCTCGGCTGGCTGCGGAAGTTGGAAGCGCCGGGTTTGAGCGAACTCGACTGGTATTCGGGTTTGGAAGAGGCGCGTGCGTTTCTGTTCCGGTTGCGCTGTTTTCTGCATTGGCGATCCGCGCGCGACAACAACGTGTTGTCGTTTGAGGCGCAGGAGGAGATCGCCGATCACCCGTTTCTCGACTCGCAGCCCATGCCCGTCGAAGAATGGATGCGCCACTATTTTCGCCATGCCCGCGCGATTTACGGAGCCGCCTCGCGGCTGCTCGATTCGAGCGAAGCCAAGAACAGCTCTTTGCTGGCGGGCTTTCGCGAATGGCGGTCGCGGCTCTCCAATTCCGATTTCACCGTGGCGCGCGACCGCGTCTTTTTCAAGGCGCCGCGCGGTATGGAAAAGGATCCGGACCTGGTGCTGCGCCTGTTCCAATTCCAGGCCCGGCACGGCATCCGTCTTTCGCTGGAAGCGGAGAGGCGTTTGGCCGAGGCGCGTCCGCAACTGGAGCGGCATTTCGCCGTGTCGCGTCCGGTTTGGCCGGCGCTGCGCGACATCCTCACGCTGCCCCATGCCGCCGTGGGCCTGCGGGCCATGCACGACACCGGCGTCCTGAAGA
>CADEDX010000739.1 GCA_902826195.1 uncultured Bradyrhizobium sp.
TGTCGATTTCCAGCAGCGGATCGCCCTTCTTGACCTGATCGCCGAGCTTCGCGATCAGGCGGGTCACCCGGCCGGAAAACGGGGTGAGGACGACGGTGCTGGCCTCCTCATTGTAGCCGATCTGACCGATGGCCGAGGTCTGCGAGCGGAAGGCGTAGCCCTTGACCTTCGCGATTTGCAGTTGATGCATTTGATCCGGCACGACGCGCAAGAAGTCCGGCCCCTTCATGGTGCCTTCCGCCACGGCGTAGGAAGCCGTCATCCCGCCAAACAGCGGGACCAGCAGGCCGAGCAAAAGCGCCTTCGCGGTCGTTGACATGCCTCAGAGATACCCCTGCCGCGCGACACAACACAAAGGAAATCGCGCGACCCCGCCCACGTTGTAACCGGTCCAGGCCGGTATCGCGCAAGGGGATGACAGCGCACGGGTCGAGTCGCCACCAGAGGCCAGCGAGCATCCCGTCCGTACTGCCCGTCGGCGTCAATCCACCTTGACGTTGGCCGCCTTGATCATCGGCCACCATTTTGCGATTTCGGCCTTCTGCCAGGCGCCCAGCGCCGCGGGCGTGAGTTGGTCCGCTGGGGGCATCTGCAAGCCCAGATTTTCGAGCTGCTTGCGCACGGCGGGATCATTCAGGGCCTCCACCGCCGCCGCATTGAGTTTTGCGACCACGTCCTTCGGCGTGTCCCTGGGCACCCACAGTCCGGACCACAGCGTCATGTGGAATCCAGGCAGGCCGGCTTCGTCGACGGTCGGGATGTCAGGTGCCGATTCGACGCGCTTGGAATCGGTAATGGCATAGGCGCGGATGTTGCCGGCGCGCACCTGCGGAAGCGAGTTCGACGTCTGGTCGACGATCAAGTCGATCTGGCCGGCAACCAGATCGTTCATTGCGGGGCCGGTGCCGCGATACGGCACGTATTGCAGCTTGACGCCGGCGACATTCTCGAAATAGAGCCCGGCGATGTGGCTTCCGGAGCCAGCGCCTGCGGTGCCCGCCGTGGGCGGCGACGGCTGCGCCTTCAGCCACGCCACAAATTCCTTCAGCGAAGTTGCCGGGACGCCCTTCTTGCTGACGATGATCATCGGGTTGCTCGGCAGCAAGGCTACCGGTTCGAGATCGGTGACGAGGTCGTAGCCGAGCTTGTATATCGCGCCGTTGGCAACATGGGTGCCGAGATGACCGAAACTGATGGTGTAGCCGTCGGGCGGCGAGCGCACCGCACGGCCGACGCCGACCGATCCGCCCGCGCCGGTCACGTTTTCCACCAGCAGCGCTTCGCCGAGCGTGGTCTTCATTCGCTCGGCGAGAATCCGCGACATCGCATCCGACGGCCCACCGGCGGAGAACGGCACGATGATGGTGATGGGACGCGAGGGATAGTTCTGGGCGGATGCCTGGCCGCCGATGGTCATCAATACCGCCAACGCGGCCCAGATAGCCTTACGCAAGACATTCCTCCCTTAAACGCTTCTTGTATTTGCGTCGAAGAACTTACACGACAATCCCACCCGTGCATTTCAGACCTCATGGTGAGGAGCGCGGCAATGCCGCGCGCCTCGAACCATGAAGCCACCGGACTCGCGGCCATCCTTCGAGACGCATCGCTTCGCGACGCTCCTCAGGATAACGACTTTCAGAACTGCGCGTAGTCGATCGGCTTGTGACGATCGAGCGCGCGCGTCACCGGCGGCAGCGGATATTTAAGCCCTGTCGCGCAATTGAACAGCATCACACGATCGTTTTTCGTTATCCGGCCGTCGGCAAGGCTCTGCTGGTAGGCCGCATAGGTCGCCGCCCCTTCCGGACACAACAGCAGGCCCTCCTCGCGCGCCACTTCGTTCAGCGCAGCCGAAATCTTCTCGTCCGACACGGCAATCGCAAATCCCTTGCTCTCGCGGACCGCGCGCAGGATCAGAAAATCTCCGACCGCCTGCGGCACGCGGATGCCGGACGCGATGGTGTGGGCGTCTTCCCAGCGCGGCGCGTGCTCAGTGCCTGCTTCAAAAGCACGCACCATCGGCGCGCAGCCCGAGGCCTGCACCGCGACCATGCGCGGGCGCTTCGAGCCGATGAAGCCGATCTTCTCCAACTCGTCGAACGCCTTCCACATCCCGATCAGGCCGGTGCCGCCGCCGGTCGGGTAAAAGATCACGTCGGGCACTTCCCAGCCGAGTTGCTCGGCGAGTTCCAGGCCCATCGTCTTCTTGCCCTCGATCCGGTAGGGCTCTTTCAGCGTCGAGGTGTCGAACCAGCCGGCCTTGGCCTTGCCCTCGCCGACGATCTTGCCGCAATCGTCGATCAGCCCGTTGACGCGGTACACCGTGGCACCCTGCAGGTCGATCTCGCTGACGTTCACCTCGGGCGTATCCGCCGGGCAGAAGATCGTGGTCTTGATGCCGCAGGAGGTCGCATAGGCCGCCAACGCTGCGCCGGCATTGCCATTGGTCGGCATCGCCATGTGCTTGATGCCGAGCGCCTTGCCCATCGACACCGCCATGACGAGGCCGCGCGCCTTGAACGACCCGGTCGGCAGCCGGCCCTCGTCCTTGACGATGATCTCGCCGCCGCCCAGCTTCTTCGCGAGTTTCGGCAGGCGGATCAGCGGCGTCATGACCTCGCCGAGGCTGACGATGTCGGAAACCTTTCGGACCGGCAGCAGCTCGCGGTAGCGCCACATATCGGCGGGGCGTTGCGCCAACGCATCCTTGGTCAGCGCCTTCTTCACGCCGGCCAGATCATAGCGCACCAGCAGCGGCTTGCCGGCTTTCGAGAGGTTGTGAATCTGGTCAGCCGGATAGTGATCGCCCTCCATCGCGCATTCGAGATGGGTGACGAAGGTCGGGCGTTCGGTGGTCAGATTGTCATTGTCTTTCACGGATTTCGGTCTCGGCTGTTAGAGTAAGGTGACGGCCTCATCCTGAGGAGCGCGCTCTTGCGCGCGTCTCGAAGGATGGCAGCTAGTCCCTGTGTTCCCATCGTTCGAGACGCTTGCTTCGCAAGCTCCTCAGGATGAGGTGTGAGTGTGTCGCGTCGACCTCGCATC
>CADEDX010000740.1 GCA_902826195.1 uncultured Bradyrhizobium sp.
CGCATCTTCCTGAAGCGGCACAACTGAGCGGCGGCGCACCTTAAGCGTGCGCGTGTCGAAGGTGGCGGCCGGCTCCCTCGCCGGCCGTCATCCCCGTCCTGTGTCGCTCAACAGACTTAAGCCGCAATGTCATCCAAGTTTCAGGCTAGTTTTCGCATGCAGCGAATCGGCTGGATGATTCGGCGGATGATTTTGACGCGCGGGGGTATTGCCATGGCTTTTTTTAAGCGCGAACTCGGCCCGATCGAGCGCTTCGAGAACGCGCTGAAGGAAAAGCAGACGGCACGGCAGAAGATGGCCGACCGGCTCGCCGCAGCCGAATCGGAACTCGCGGAAAAGCGAACCGCCGCCGAAAAGCTGGCGGTGGCCGGCGCCGCCAATGCCCGGCTGGATCGCGCCGAGGCCGCCATGCGCGCTGTCGAGGACCGCGCCAAGACGTGGCGCGCCGAACTGGCCGAGTTCGACGAGCAGGTCGCGTCGGCCGAGCGCGCCCTGACGGACGCCAAGGCGCAGCGCGATCGCGACACCATGGCTGACCAGATCGAAGCCATGGCCTCGGCGATCGAGCGCGCAGCACCGGGCTTCGATGGCAGCGCCACCGCGCTGGTCGAAGCCGTGACTAAGTCCGCGATGTCGATCCCGGATGCAACGCGATTCTCGAGCAACGTGGACGCAGTCCGCCGCGAGGTTCTCGCCGCAGCCGATCTGATTTGCTGGGAGCTTCGCTCCGCCGCGGTGCGCACGCGCGCCGGCAATGCCAACCTCGCCAGCCTCGCGCCGTCGGAAGCGGAGCGCCTGCCGTCGGCGGAGGTCGATCAGCAGTTGATCTATACGCTCCATCCGCTGCAGTGGCGCGAAGGCGAAGAGGTGCGCCGGGTTCCGGCCTTTGCGCTGGTCGGGTTGCCCAAGACGCTGCTGGCGGCGGCGCTGCAACATCAGCATGTCGACCATCTCAATGCCCGCCGCGTGCAGACCTTGATGCATCTGCATGGCAGCGCGGGGCTCGGGGAGCCCGATGCCGATGATCCGCAGCTCGTCGATCTCGACGCGTTGCTGATCACGGACGAAGAAGCGCCGAGCCCGCAAGCCGACGTCGCCTGACCGCGCCCGGATCGGTTTGATAAAAGCCGCTACCCCGCCCGCGCCGCGCGGCGCAGCGATTGCGGGGGCTGGCCGAAGGCGCGGATGAAGGCGCGGCGCATCCGCTCCGGATCGCGAAAGCCGGTGCTCTGCGCGACGCGCTCGATCGCCTCGCTTGACGATTGCACGCGCTGTCGCGCCACCTCGATGCGCAACCGCTCGACCGCCTTTGACGGCGTGGTGCCGGTTTCGGCCACGAAGGCGCGGGTGAAATGCCGCGCGCTCATGCCGGCCTGTTCGGCGAGATCTTCCACCGTGAGCGGCGCATCGAGATTTTCGCGCGCCCAGGCCAGCAGCGTCCCGAAGCGGCCGTTCGGAGCCTTCAATTCCAGCAGCGAAGAAAATTGCGACTGGCCGCCGCTGCGGCGGTGATAAAGCACCAATTGCCTGGCGGTCTTCTGCGCGATCTCGTCGCCATAGTCTTCCGCGATCATCGCCAGCGACAGGTCGATGCCGGCCGATATCCCGGCCGAAGTCCATACGTCGCCGTCGCGAACGAAGATGCGGTCGGGCTCCAGCCTCACCTGCGGATAGGCTTTCACGAAATGCGGCGTGCGCTGCCAGTGCGTCGTTGCGCGGCGGCCGTCGAGCAGGCCGGCCTCGGCAAGGACATAGGCGCCGGAGCAGACGCTGGCGATGCGCACGCCGCGTTTGGCAATCGCGCGCACGAAATTCAGTGTCTTCCCGCAGGCCGCCGCCTGCCGCACGCCTTCGCCGCCCGCGACGACCAGCGTCGTGATCGCGGATGCGGATTTCAATCCCCGCGCGACGATTTCGATGCCTGATGACGAGCGCGCCGGCCCCGGCGTCACCGCCAGCGTGCGGATCGCTGGCGCGCCATCGGCAAAGCGCGCGGCGATTTCGAAGGCCGAGATCGGCCCGGCGGCGTCGAGCAACTGAAAATCCGGAAAGATGAGAATGCCGATCATGATGCCGTCCGTGTCTGGCTTCCGCTTCTTTCGGCGGTTGTCCTAAAATGAGGGAAAAATGCCATTTCGGACACGAGGCCATCATGGCAGGATGCGTTCCGTCAAGCCACTTTTTCCGGAGGTCACGATGTCCGCGCCGTCGCCCACGCCTGCCCCGCTGCAAATCGGTCTCGTGCTGTTCCCACGAATCACCCAGCTCGATTTCACCGGCCCGCTGCAGGTGTTTTCCAGCCTGCCCGGCGCCAAGGTGCATCTGATCTGGAAGCGGATCGAACCGGTCACCAGCGATTCCGTGCTGGTACTGACGCCGACCACGACCTTTGCGGACTGCCCGCAGCTCGACGTCATCTGCATGCCCGGCGGACTCGGCACCGACGACATGGTCAACGACGAGGAGATGCTGGCTTTCCTGCGCAAGCAGGCGCCGGGGGCGAAATACATCACCTCGGTCTGCACGGGCTCGCTGGTGCTCGGCGCCGCCGGCCTGCTGAAAGGCTATCGCGCAGCGACGCACTGGACGGCGATGGATTTCCTGTCGGCGTTCGGCGCGATTCCGACCAAAACGCGGGTCTGCGTCGACCGCAACCGCGTCACCGGCGGCGGCGTCACGGCTGGGATCGATTTCGCGCTGACGCTGGTCTCGCTGCTGCACGACCGGAAGACCGCGGAGACGATTCAGTTGCGCCTCGAATACAATCCCGCGCCGCCGTTCAGTTCCGGCTCGCCGGATACGGCGCCGCCGGAAGTGCTCGCCATCATGAAAGACAGGATCGCGCCGGCGCAGATCCGCCGCGGCGAGATGATCGAGCGCGCCGCCGCGCGGCTGGGATAGCCTTCACGTCCCGGACGCGTGCCATTGCCAAACAGAAAAAGGCCGCCTGGTTTCCCAGACGGCCTTTCCTGTCCTACGGCAGCCACACATTAGAGCATCCGGCACTTAACTTGATGCATATCCGTCGTGACAGAAATAGTTTTG
>CADEDX010000741.1 GCA_902826195.1 uncultured Bradyrhizobium sp.
CACGCGGTGATGCGCGGCTCGAAGCACGCCATGGTCGTCGTCGACATGCCGTTCGGCTCCTACGAGGCCTCCAAGGAACAGGCATTTCATTCCGCGGTGCGGATATTGAAGGAAACCCATTGCGGTGCGGTGAAGCTCGAAGGCGGGGTGCGCATGGCGGAAACCGTGGCCTTCCTGTCCGAGCGCGGGGTGCCCGTGATGGGCCATATCGGGTTGACGCCGCAATCGATCAACATGCTCGGCTCGTTTCGCGCGCAAGGCCGTGACGAGGGCAGTTGGGACCCGATCCTGAAAGATGCCCAGGCGATCTCGGATGCCGGGGCGTTTTCGGTCGTGGTCGAGGCCGTCGCCGAGCCGCTGGCGCGCAAGATTACCGAGACCATTGCGATCCCAACCATCGGCATCGGCGCCAGCGTGGCCTGCGACGGGCAGGTGCTGGTGCTGGAGGACATGCTCGGCCTGTCGCCGCGGACGCCGAAATTCGTCCGCCGCTACGGCGAACTCGGCCCCGCGATCGAAGCCGCGGTGCAGGGCTACGCCAGCGACGTCCGTTCGCGCGCTTTCCCGGGGCCCGAGCACGTCTATGAGATGAAGAAGAGCTGACGGGGCGCGCGCATGGACTGGTCGCAGCATTCCATCCCGGCGATGCGGCCCGAGCCGCGCTTCGGCGACCGGGTCGTCCCGGCGTTTTGCGAACGGCCCAACAGCATCCCCGCGATGGTGGCGGATGCGGTGGCGCGAAACGGCGACTGCGAGGCGCTGGTCTGCGGCGACGTTCGGCTGACATGGCGCGAACTCGCGCAGCGCTCGGCCCAGATCGCGGCAGGTCTTGAGAAGCTTGGCCTCAAACGAGGCGATCGCGTCGCGGTGTTGCTCGGCAACCGGACCGAATTCGTGCTGACCATGCTGGGCGCGGCGCATGCCGGGCTGGTGACGGTGCTGCTGTCGACGCGTCAGCAAAAGCCCGAGATCGCCTACGTGCTCACCGATTGCGGGGCGCGGCTGCTGGTCCACGAGGCTGCGCTCGCCGACCGCGTGCCGGATGCGGCCGACATTCCCGACGTGGCGCACCGGATCGCGGTCGATGACGATCCAAAGCGCTCACGCTTCTCTGAGCTCGCCGACAACGCGCCGATGACGGCGCCGGTCGAGGTCGGCGAAGAAGACACCGCCATGATTCTCTATACATCCGGCACCACCGGCAAGCCCAAGGGCGCAATGCTCGCCCATTGCAACATCATCCATTCGGCGATGGTGTTCGTGTCGTGCCTGAAGCTGACCGAAGCCGATCGCTCGATTGCCGCGGTGCCGCTCGGTCATGTCACCGGCGTGGTCGCCAACATCATGACCATGGTCCGCTGCGCCGGCGCACTGATCGTCATGCCGGAGTTCAAGGCGGCCGAATATCTGAAGCTGGCGGCGCGCGAGCGCGTCACCTACACCGTGATGGTGCCGGCGATGTACAATCTTTGCCTGCTGCAGCCCGATTTCGACAGCTACGACCTGTCGAGCTGGCGGATCGGCGGTTTCGGCGGTGCGCCGATGCCGGTCGCCACCATCGAAAAGCTCGACAAGAAAATTCCCGGACTGAAGCTCGCGAATTGCTACGGCGCGACCGAGACCACGTCGCCCTCGACCATGATGCCGGGCGAACTGACCGCGAGCCACATCGACAGCGTCGGCCTGCCGTGTCCGGGCGCGCAGATCGTGGTGATGGACGCCCAGGGCCGCGAACTGCCGCGCGGCGAGATCGGCGAAATCTGGATTCACGGCGCCTCGGTGATCAAGGGCTACTGGAACAACCCGAAAGCCACCGCCGAGAGCTTTACGGCGGGCTTCTGGCACTCCGGCGACCTCGGCTCGGTCGATGCCGAAAACTTCGTTCGCGTCTTCGACCGCCAGAAAGACATGATCAATCGCGGCGGACTGAAGATCTATTCGGCGGAAGTCGAGTCAGTGCTGGCCAGTCATCCCGACGTGATCGAGAGCGCGATCATCGCCAAGCCGTGCCCGGTGCTGGGCGAGCGCGTCCATGCGGTGGTGGTGACCCGCAACGTGGTCGGGCTCGATGTGCTGCGAGCGTGGTGCGCGGAACGGCTGTCCGACTACAAGGTGCCGGAAACCATGGACGTCAGGCTGGAGCCGCTGCCGCGCAACGCCAACGGCAAAGTGATGAAGCGCCAGCTCCGCGAGACGTTCATGGCGCAGATCTCGGCGGAAGCGCGGCCGTAAGCGAATACGCGCCGCTTGCTACCGAGGCTGTTTAGGTTTGGGATAGTGCCGGTCGACAACGACCGCGTCGGGATGCGACACGATGGTCATGAACCAGACCAGGCTGACGGCCAGCGACCAAAACGTATTCCAGTAGACCCAGTTCATTTTCCTGCCCGCCTAACAATTTTAGCCGCAGATCAGGCAGAAACTCTGCCCACGAACTCATCCAGGTAGACCGGCACATCGTATCCTTCGATATCGCATCGGCAGCGTATTTCTGTCGCAATCGCCTTGGACAAATCGTCGCTGCAATGCTCCAGCGTATTGAAGGCAACTACCTCGATGGGGTCGCTGAATTGTCCTGAGATAAGATCGGTGATGACGGTCTCAAGGTCGGCGCGCTCGGTTTTTCGCGCGATGCCGTCCGGCCCCGAACCTTCCACGACAAGATAGATCGTTTGGTCGGCGCCATACGGCACACCATGAGGAAATCCGCGCATTGCCCGATCTCCGTTCATTATATCGGCAGGATAATGGTCGCGCGTGCCGAAAAGTTCCCGTGACGCGCCGGCGCTCAAGAAAGCGTGCATGTCGGCGGTGACCGGCGCATCTCCCGCCGCCGCCTGATCACATGTCGGCCATGAAAGCGCTAAAGTTTTGGAGCGCTGCCCCTGGGGCTAGTGCCGCCGCCTGGACCAGCGCCGAGCGCCGCGCCATCGATCGCGGCGGCGCTGAGCAATTGCTTGACGTCGAGCAGGGTGAACTGCGCGATGCCGACGCGGTCGGCCGGCGTGCCCGGCACGAGTTGCACGCTCAAAACGCCG
>CADEDX010000742.1 GCA_902826195.1 uncultured Bradyrhizobium sp.
ACGCGTGGGATGTCGGCTATGTGTCCGACAAGAACCCGGCGATCCGGTTCACGAAGACGAAGGAGCGGGTCTGAAGAAGCCGGACAGCGAGGGCGGTCGCAGCTTTTGGTTCCTAGCCCCGATATGCTAGGCTTTGAGGGCGCGTGCGGATTTGCGCGAGCTTGGGGGAGACCATCGATGCGAGCAGTGCTTTGCGGATGCGCCGTTGTGCTGCTCGGCTGGTCGGATGCGGCGAGCCAGACTCCAAACCTTCCGCCTTTGGCTGAGGCTGTTCAAAGGTACGTACTGGAAATCGATTATCCCGAGCAGATCGGCGATGCAGTCTATCGCATGCGAGCAGAAAATCTTGTGATCGCGGATGTTGACGGCGACGGTCAACCAGAGGCGATAGCGCACTATACTCCGCACTATCGTCAGTCGCCGACGATCGTAATCTATCGGGTCGCGCAAGACATGACTGTCGTGCGCGTGAGGGAGGGGTTGGCGCCGGGGCCGCTGCAAACCTTGACGGGAGAATTTCTCGACAGTCACGTGACCGCCGACGCCGTTGATATCGATATTGCGGACAGACAAACCGATGTGGCTTCGCGCCGCAAACTCGTCGACTCCATTCTCGATCAGTTCGGGAGTGTCGTGGAGTACGCAAACTTCTTCCACGTGGATGGTCGGAAAGGAAACGGCACTTACATCGACATGACCGGTGTGCCTCCGCCGGAAGCTAAGACCTGCGAAAGTTTTGAGTTCTCGGCCGTCGGCGGAATTAGTGTTGGCGTCGTGCCTTCGCTAGGCGACGCCGTCCTGTTGGCGGCGTGGGTCAAGGACAAAGTCTACCTCTACCGGATCAAGGCGTTCACGTCCTTGGGAATGATCGACAAGGAAATGTGGACTGTCGATGCTGAGGCGGACTTCAGAGGTTTTCCGGAGGGCCCGCGTAGGGATCTTGAGTATTTGACGTCTTCCGGGGATGCGAAGCCCTTTGTGGTCGCGTGCCAGGGTAACCGATGCAAGCAGGTGAGCGGCTGACCGCTCTTTCCGCTTGAGGCGCGGTGTCTAAGCCCCAAATCTCCTGTTCGCCCACCACGACGCTGTGATTGCAGCAAGGATGAAGGCTACACCCGTTACGCTCATGAGGCCTTGCATGTTGCGGGTTATCAGGTCGCCGCCGATCGCCGAGCCTGAGGCCTGGCCAAGATAGAGCACGGACGTGTTGAGAGCGACCGAGGCCGAGGCGAGCGTTGGCGCGACGGAGATCAGGCGGGCCTGCTGCATCGAGATGCCGGCGCCGAAGCCGAGGCCCCAGACGAACACGCTGCCGAGTGCGAAGGGCAGCGTGGCTGAGAAGATGGACCAGCCAATGAGGCCTGTCGCCATCGCGGAGAGGCAGATCAGGTGCATGCGCGCAGGGCCTGCGGATGAGACCAGCCGCGCCGCGAGGATCGATCCCATCAGTCCTGCAGCGCCTGAGAGGCCGAGGGCTAGCGCTACGCCTGAGGAATCCGCATGGCTCGCGCGGCGCAGTTCGGCCGCAAGATAGGGATAGAGGGTGAACTGGCCTGCGATCTGAAGTCCGGTTGCGGCGAGCAGGATGAGAATGGCGGGACGCGTGATGACGTCGCCCCATGCGCCAAGCGACATGCGGTTGGCATAGAGCCTCGCGGGCATGAGCACGATGACGCCGATCGCAGACAACAAGGCGGCGATGGCAATGGCGGCATAGATGGTGCGCCAGTTCAGGGCCTCGCCGAGAATGCTCATGAACGGGATCACGACGGCGGTCGCGACGGCCCAGCCCATGAAGACGAAGGCAACCGCGCTTGCGCGACGCTCTTCCGGAACCATCAGGGCCACGGCGCTGGCCGCCTGCGGCGTGAAGATGGCGGCGCCGCTGATCATGACCAGGCGCGTGATCATCAGCGTGGCGTAGTCGGGCGCGAAGACGGAGGCGGCGTGGCCTGCTGCGTAAAGCAGGAGCGATGCGGCAAGTAATGTGCGGCGATCGATGCGGTTGGTGAAGAAGCCGAAGGCCGGCGCGCCGATGCAGAGGACGACGGCGCCCCAGCCGATCAGTGCGCCGATGGCGACGGTGCTGACCTTGAGGTCCGCTGTCATCGCATTGATCATCGCCGCAGGAGCGAGGACGCCCGAGCCGATGACGATGTTGCCGAGGAAGAGGAAGATCAGGGCGACGCGCGTGTTGACCGGCTTTGCGAGACGCTCGGCGTCTGGGGTCGCAACTGGCGGCGCCGGCATGGCTTGTTCTTTCCCGGCAGCCATGACGGCGTTTTGATCCTGGGTCCCGATTTAGGATGCTCCGTATCGCATTGCTAGCCTTGTTGCCGGAGACGAATTCTACCTGTCGGCCTTGCGCGCCAGCTGGAGTTCGAGGCGCTTGATCTCGCGCAGGACACGGTTGGCCTGAAGCGACGGCCAGAGTGTGGCCACTTTCAGCACCGTTCCGACGATCATCAGCACTGCGGCCGACAGGCCCCAGCGCAGTGCGAGAACCAGATCGGCTTCCTGGAAAAATTGCCACGCGCACCATGCGCCGCCGAAGAAAAGCGCCGCTTGCACGATCATAAGCAGGAGGTTGACCCATGCCATAGAGCCGGAGAGCAGCCCGCCGACCTGGTGAAAATAGCCGGGCTCGCGCTCAAGTTTGGCGAGGAAGGCGCGGTCCTCTTCGTTCAGTGTCGTTTCGATCATCCTGTCGAGTTCACTCATGTTCGGGCTCCTTGGGATTTAGGCTGTGGCGAAGTTTTTCGCGGGCATGCATCAGTCGGGTCTTCACGGTGCCAGTGGGCACGCCCAGCGCGACGGCGATTTCCGCGACGCTGAGGTCTTCGAGATAGAACAGGCCGATCGTCGCGCGCTGGTCTGGCGGCAGACCGGAGATGGCGCGGGCAAGGCGGGCGGAATCTGACGCGCGCTCGCCCTCATCGCGTGTTGTGGTTTCTGCCGGTTCGGCGGTGTAGGCGGCGCCAAGGCGGCGCTGACGCTGTTGACTTCGGACCCAACCCGCACAGCG
>CADEDX010000743.1 GCA_902826195.1 uncultured Bradyrhizobium sp.
GGAACCGGAACACGTCCTTCGGAAGGTCGAGCCGGATGAGCAGGTCGAGGCTCTCCTGTTTCATCCTGTCGCGGCAGATGATGCGGACATCGAGCTCCTTGTCTATCTTGTCCTTGAGCGCGCCGACTAGCAGCCGGAATTCGGTAAAGTCGTCCTCGGTGCCGCGGAAGTTGATGTACTGGTTCTGAAACCAGACGCTCTTCTTGGCCGATTTGATCAGCTTCAGCACCTGCTGCGCATAATTGTCCGGCGTGAGCAGGGGCTTCACGCTGACCTCGCGGTTCAACCGCAACGGCTTGAACAGCCGCGTCGGCTTGGCGAAGTCGTTCGGTTCTTCCTCTTCCTCCGGCACGAACAGATCGGGTGCGGCAAAGCTGACGGCTTCGGCTTGCGCGGCGGACAGCTCGAAATCGCGCTTGATGTAGAACTCGTAGATCGACGCCAGCTTCTTGTTGCTGATGATAGCGTGATAGTCGCGATTGTATTTCCTCTGGAACTGCGCCGGCAGCTTTTCCGGATGATCGACGAACGGATGAACGTTCGGTTGGTTGGATGACTGCCAGTTGCCGCTGGAGAGCCAGAAGGCGTTGCTGTCCCGCACCGCGACCTTGATGTGATAGGCGGACGCGAAAAGGCCGTCCGGATTCTTCTTCGAGACCAGCGTGGCCCAGGTTTGTTCGAACCGTGTCTTCATTTGCTTTTCGAGCGGCGGGATGACTTCTTCCTCTTCGTCGAGATCGTTGGCTTTCACACCGCTCTTCGCCGGCTTCTCCGGCACCGGGTGAAGGATCAGCTCGAATTTGCGTCCCGAGGGCGTGACGGCCGCCTCGATCGCTTCGAAAATATGCGGCGCCGTGAATTGATACATCGCCACCGTGAGCGACTTCTTGGTTTCGCCGAGGAAGGTTTCCAGTTCAGTCCAGCCGGCCTCCGGACTGACGCAGATCGTCATCTCCATCTTTTCCTTGACGAGCGGGAGGTTCGGCGGCTCGGGCTCCTCATAGGCCCCGGTCTTGGGCGGCAGGAAAGCGAGCGGTTCTTCTCCGCCGAGCATTTTCTCGAACGCCGAGACCATTGATCCGTCCGGCATCCCGAAGGAGACGGGTTGCCTGTTGTCGGCGGCCAATTGCTCTTCCACGGTGGCGTCGATCACCGTGAACGGAACCGCGAACTTGGCCTCCAGCTCGGCGGTCTGCACCGGCGTCGTGCTGGGCGTCACGGCGACCACGATCGCCGGGACCGGCTTGCCAGCGGGCGGATATTTGTATCCCGGACGGGTCGTCACGACGTCTTTGACGCCGGCCAGTTGCTGACGAGCCTGGCCGACCACCTTCATGATCGGTTCGAATGAGGCCCGCACTGCCTCCGGTAACTGCGGAATGCCTGGCTGATCCATCATCGCTTCCTGCTTTAAAATGAACGACTGGAATCGCGAAACTGATCTTCCGCCGCCGGCATAACCGGCGGATGACGTTACGTCGTGGCGCTCATGCCAGAGCGTCGTTGCGGATGCGCACCGCGGGATCGCCCAGCAACACATAGTTCTGTGCGTCATTCCGCTCGAGCCATCTGGTGACGAGTTCGCGGTCGCTGAGACGCGTCGCGTTTGCCGCCGTTGGCGACGTTGCGCTTAGCAGCAGCACCGACAGCGCCGAGAACTTGGCGCCGAATTGTCCGCATATCGCGTGACCGACCGGCCCGCCGCTCAGGATGGTGCCGATGCTGTTGCGGAACGTGCCGATCTGGGGGCCCGACACATTGGGAACCCGGATCGAACAACCCCAGGCGCGATCGATGTGGCCAATGACCGCGAGGGCGCTGCCGTTCGGGTGGGCCAGCAGGCGTTGCGGCAAGGCGGCGATGAATGGTTTCGGCGCCAGCGGCGGCGCCTGGCTTGCCTGCGAAAGGTCCATCAGGAATTGATCGGCATCGGGCGTACCGGCGCCAAAGCAGGCGAACAGCAAAGCGACCACACCGTTGACATTGGCGTCGTCGGCGATGTCGGTTGCGGCCAAGAAATGGTCCTTGCGCACGCTGCCGAACCCCGGCCAATCCTGGCATAACAGCGCCCCCTGGGTAGTGGCCTGCGCGCTCTGCCCGGACCGCAGCGCCATGCCGTGCGACGCTGTAAACAACATCGCCGGCGGCTTTTTCGCGTGCAGCGTTTCGAGCAAACTGTCCTTTGTCGCGTCATCGCCAAGCCGCAGCTTGCGGTCGTAGCCGACCTGGGTGCTGACCGCCTGCCTCAGCGCGCCCGTTGCTCCGGCGATTCCGTTGGCGAGCGGGTCGACCAGCATCGATGCGCTGAGTTCGGTGGCGGCGTCGCCGAGATGCCGCGTGCCCCAATAGGCGATTTCCTTGCCGTTCGGCACCGGCTTGGCGCTTTCATAGGCGACCGTCGAACGTGCGTAGCGCTCATAGCCCTCCGGCGTATCGAATGACAGCCGGCCGATCGCATAGTCGACGCCAAGCAGGTACTGGAATTCGAACGGGATCAATTCGGGCGGGCCGACCAGCAACAAATAATAAGGGACGATCATGGGATCGATAGCGCCCGGTGATATTCCGTGACGGCCGTACCAGTCGCGCGCCTGCTCGCCTTTCGTGTAGTCGAGCACCTTGAAGCGCTCGCCGGCCTTGGCCTGGCGAAGCGCGATTAGCGGCTCCAGCGCATCGCGCACCTTCTGCGGCGTGTCCGCGTGAAAAATGACGCCCCATCCGGACTCGTCCAGCTTGTTGGGATCCATATCGAACGGCAGTGCGAATGAGCGGGGTTTGTCGCCGTGCATCTGGCCGAAGCGGTCAGCGCCGGGATGCGCCAATACTTGCTTGGCGAGATCGTCTATCGACCGCGGTTTGAAGGCGTATTCCCCGGTGTCGAAGTCGATGCCATTGACATAGACGAGATTGGGATCAGGCGATTTGAGGCCAGCGCTTGGTTCCGAGGCTGCCATTTTCGCTACTCCGATGGTTGAAGGCGTCGATAGCGTAGTACGTGCGTTGACGGCGACGGGAGCGTCCGCT
>CADEDX010000744.1 GCA_902826195.1 uncultured Bradyrhizobium sp.
AATTCCGCGTGGCGGGGCTGGCGTCGATGCTGACCGACGACCCGCACCACGCGCTGTGCGTGGCACTTGAGGCCGCGGTCGACTTGGAGTCCAAAGGCTGGCGCACGGCGTTGGGGATGGCGCTCGCGCGGCACCCGCGTATCGAAGTCGTGCGCAAGGCGCGCGGAGTGGCGTGGATGAAGGTTCGGGGGACCTACCCCCGCAAGGTCCCCGCGTCACCCTGGCCGGTCGGTACCGTCGGGAAACTCAACCAAGGGGCCTGATCCGTGTTCGATGCTCAAACACAATCTCTGCAGGACATGCGCGAGGCGCGGCAAGAGTTGACCGCGGCGCACTTGAAACTCGGCGAAGCCGTGCGGAGTTTCACGCAAGAGCAATCGCGGCTGGAAAAGGAACTGGGACGCCGCTACTCCATCGTTCGCGTGATCGATCAAGCCAGCAAGCCCAATGTCGGACTAACCAACGGTGTCGAACACGAGGTCAGCGTCGAACTGTCGCGGCAAATCGGGCTGGCGCACGACCTGCACCGGCCGTTCATCCCGTTTTGGGCGCTGTCGAATCGCGCGATGAACACCGGCACCGGCAGCCAAGGCGGCAACCTGGTCGGCCTGGACACGTCGCACACCGCGCCCGCACTGTTTGCTGCGTCGACTCTGCTGCGGCTGGGCGCGCAGGTGGTGCCGGTCGGACCGACCGACCTTGCGTATCCGCGCATCGCCACCAATGGCACGGCGGCATGGTTGGCCGAGCAAGGCACGGCATCGCCGACCGAGCCGACGTTCGGCGCGATTTCGGTCGCGATGAAAACCTTGGTCGCGCCCGCAACGATTACGCGGCAACTTTTGCTTCAAGCGGCGGCGCCGCAATTCATCGGCGCGCATCTGCTGGGGATCGCCGGCGCTGAGATGGATCGCGCGATGATCGGCGGCACTGGAACGTCGCAGTTTGGCGGGATCATCAACACGGCCGGAATCGGAACGCTGGTCACCGGCACCGGCTTCACGCACGCCAACGCGCAAGGGCTGCTGCGGGTCGCGTCGGCCGCCAACGTCCCGGATGAAAACATCCGCTTCCTGTCGACGCCGACGATTCGGGAAACGCTGAGCCAACGCGCGACCGGCACGGGCAACGAAGCGCGGTACATCTGGCAAGAGAACAACATCGCGGACAAGCCGGCGCACGTCTCGACGAACTGCCTTTCCGGCGCGCTCGTCTGCGGCGATTTCAGCACCGTGCATCTGCTGCTGTGGGCGGGCGGCATGAGGATCGAGATCAATCCGTACACCGCCGGTTTTTTGAGCGACATCATTGCGATGAAAGCCAGCCTGTACGCCGATTGCGTCGTGACGCAGCCGCAGAGCTTCGCGATCGGCACGGGGGTCACATGACACCGACGACGACGCCGATGGAAACAATGATCGCGGTCAAGCCGATCAAACGCGGATCACGTCGGCTGCGTCCGGGTGATCGTTTCGAGGTGAGAGAGATCGACGTGCAGCTACTCGAGCGCCAAGGGCTTGCGCGGCGCGCGGGTGGTAGTGGCATCTATTGGTCGAACTCGGCGAGCGAAAACCCGCTGCGTCCGTCATGGGCTCGCCTGTGGGAGCGGTAACCGTGCGCGTGGTGCGGCCGTTCGTGTGGCGCGGTACGCGCTGGCCGACCGGCAAGCCGCTGTTTCTCGACGCCGACGTTGCGCGGGCGCTTGCTGCGGCCGGCCGGGTTGCACTCGTGCCTGCCGACCAGACACGCGCCGCATGGTCCGCCGACACGTGGGGCCGACGAGTGCGTTGAAAGTTGCTCAGGCGATCGCGGGCTGCCTAGTTTCGGCATGGGCTCGCGGTCGTGCCGGGGTTTGTCCCCTCGGCCATAACGGAATGCCGAAACATCGCGACTCGGTGTGGCCTTCGCAGCCTCCTCCTTTCGGGCCACGGTTCAGGGGTGAACGATCGAGTAGCTGGGACCGCAGAGCGCGCGGAGGCGTAACGCGTGCGAGCGGCCCGTTTCCTCTGGAGAGTTGATGGCTGATGCCGTAATCAGGATCACCGCGCAGGACGACGCGTCCAAGGTACTCAAGGGCGTCGAAAGCCGCATAGGTGCGATGGCCGCATCGTTGAGTGCGGCAGGCGCTTTCACCGCCTTCAGTGCGCTGGTCAAGAAAGCCGTTAGCGATCTCGACGACTTGGACGAAGCAGCGCAGGCGGTCGGCATCGCGGCATCGAAGTTTTCCGAGTACAAGCTTTCGGCCGCCGCGGCGGGCGTTGGCGTGGAAGATTTCGGCAGCGTGCTCTCCAAGCTCAACGTCAAGTTGACGGAGGCGCGCGCCGGCAACGAACAGTCGGTTGCGCTGTTCAAGGCGTTCGGCATCGAAGGCAAGGAACTGGCGAAGCTGCGCACGGACGAAGTGCTCGGCCGCATTGCCGACAAGTTCCGAGACCCCGCGGACGGCGCGGCGAAGAATGCACTTGCCGTCGAAGCATTCGGCCGCTCTGGCGCGAAGCTGACCGCCTTCCTGAATCAGGGCGCCGAGGGGCTTACGAAGTTCGGCGGCGTGAGCGATGAAACGATCCAGCACGCGGCGAAGCTTCAAGGCCACATCGACAAGCTGTCGGCATCGTGGGAAAAGCTGCGTCTCAACATCGGCGGAGCATCGGCGGCGCTGATTAACGGGCTGATCGATGCAGGATCCACGGGCGAGAACTCACCGGACAAGATCCTGGCGCGGCTGAATGTGCGTATCGCGAGCCTGCAAAAGGAACTCGCCACGCAGAAAAATCCCGAGTTCATCACCGCGATCAAGCAGCAACTCAAGGAAGCCGAGGATCAGGCGCTGAAGGCACGCGTTGCGATCCGCGGGCTTCTCTACAGCAATGAAGGGTACGGCCCCGGCAAGGACAAGCCGGACGCCCCAGCGGTCAAGAAGCCGAGCGACTACGACCCCGGGGAAGGCGCGCGCCGCATCGGAAAAACGTTCGATGAGGTGCAGGAGCGGATGAATAAGGCGCTGGACAGTC
>CADEDX010000745.1 GCA_902826195.1 uncultured Bradyrhizobium sp.
CAGGGTATTGAACACAGGCAGGGAGCCAACGCACCAGGCATTGAGTTCGCCCCGCCTGTCCAGATCGGTCAGCGCCTGCAGCATGGGCAGCGTGGTGTTGGCATCCTGGTAGGCGGTCACGCCGTAGGAATTCAGAATCTCGACAGCGCGCTGCGTCGAGGCAACATCGCGCTGCAGTGGATCGTTCACGGACTTGACCGCCGCCTGCTCGGCGATCGCCGAAGCCTTTTCCAGAAGCAGCCCGACCGGCGCGCCGCTCGACGGATCGCGCACGATATGCCCGAGCTCCGGATCCGGCGTCGCCGCCGTGACATCCATCAGCTCCAGGGCCTTGCTGTTCACCCACCTGTTGTGGAGACTGTCGTCGCGCAACATGACGGGATGGCCCGGGCTGACCGAATCCAGCGCGGCCTTGGCCTGCATGGTCCCGAGCCGCGCGATCAGTTCGCTGCTCCAGATGCCGCCGCAAATCCATTCGCCGGCGGGCGTTTGGGAAGCCCGCGCCTTCACCAGTTTCAGGAGTTCGTCAAACGTGATGCTTGTCTGAAACGAGAGCTCGAACAGGTCGAGTTGTCCGCCCCGCGTGTGGTGATTGTGGACGTCGCCGAGGCCCGGCATCATCATGCGGCCTTTCAGATCGACGATCCTGGTTTGAGGCCCATGCCACTCTCTTGCGCCCCCGGCGGAGCCGACAAATACGATTTTTCCGTTTCTGACGGCGACCGCCTCTGCCCAGGGCATCCGTGCATCGACGGTGTAGACCTTGCCGTTCTCGAAAATCAGGTCGGCTGCATTTGCAGGTCGAGGACCGGGTGTTTGATCGGATCGTATAGTCATAATGGGTCTCTGGTTTCGGCTTTGGGATCATGCCGGGCAATCCATCGATTGCCTACCTTCCCGCAGGAAGGCTTTCATGTCGATCACCGCCGTTCCAGATAGATAGGTTTCTGACCGCCGACCGGGGGCGCTGCAGGGGTAAGCCGAAGCTCGTTCAACGTATTCGCACCCGCCGAGTTCAGTTCTGCGATCAGGCTCGTTGGCTCGACTTCACTAACCTCACCGAATTGCTCCACGTTCAGAATTGGCTTAGTGCTACCCGATCATGATACGCCCCTTCATCCGTCGGAGGGCCAGAGCCGAGATCGCATGCCAGCTCCCCTGATCGCCTACGCCCATGTCGGAAAGACGTTCGACGGCGGCCGTGGCGCGGAGCGGGTGGTCGCGGTCGATGATGTCTCGCTCGACGTTGCCGAGGGCGAATTCCTCGCCATCGTCGGCGGTTCCGGTTCCGGCAAGACCACGCTGCTGCGGCTCGCCAACCGGCTGATCGAGGCGGACTCCGGTTCGATCACGGTGGAAGGCAACGACATCAGCAACGTCGATCCGATCCTGCTGCGGCGCCGGATCGGCTACGTGTTCCAGAGCGGCGGGCTGTTTCCGCATCTTAGCGTCGCCGGCAATATCGGCATCACGCCCAAACTTCTCGGCACGGCGCCTGCGGAGATTTCCGCGCGGGTGGATGAATTGCTCGATCTGGTGCGGCTCGACCGGGCGCAATATCGCGACCGCCTGCCGCATGAACTTTCCGGGGGCCAGCGCCAGCGCGTCGGCGTGGCACGCGCGCTCGCCGCCAGGCCGCGCATCGTGCTGATGGACGAGCCGTTCGGCGCGCTCGATCCCCTCACCCGCGACGCGCTCAGCGACGATTTTCGCGAGTTGCACCGCAAGCTCGGCCTGACCACGGTCATGATCACCCATGACATGACCGAAGCCATTCTGTTGGCCGACCGGATCGCGGTGATGCGCGGCGGAAAACTGCTGGCGCAGGGCACACCGACGGAACTTGCCGAGAACGGCGACGCCTATGTCGGCGAACTGCTGCGCACGCCTCGGCGGCAGGCCGAGCGGCTCGGCGCCCTGCTGCCGCGCGAGATCAGCGCATGAGCTTGTTCTCCGATCCGCGCTGGGCGGAAGCGCTGGGCCACCTGCCCGACTATCTCGGGAACCATGTTCGGATCAGCGTCACTGCGCTGGCGCTCGGGCTGCTCGTCAGTCTGCCCCTCGCAATTGCCTCACGTCATCGCCCGGTGATGCGCGGCGCGCTTCTCGGCCTCGCCAGCATCGTGCAGACGGTGCCGGGGCTGGCTCTGCTGGCGCTGTTCTACCCGCTGCTGCTGGCGCTCGCGGCGCTGTCGCTGTCATGGTTCGGCGTGGGCTTCTCTGCGTTCGGATTCTTGCCCGCCGTACTGGCACTGGCGCTGTATTCGATGCTGCCGGTGCTGCGCAATACCATCACCGGCTTGCAGGGCGTCGAGCCCGCTATCCTGGAGGCGGCGCAGGGCGTTGGCATGACGCCGCGGCAATCGCTGTTCACGGTGGAGCTGCCGCTGGCGCTGCCGGTGATGATGGCGGGCATCCGCACCGCGGCGGTCTGGGTAATCGGCACCGCGACCCTGTCGACGCCGATCGGCCAGACCAGCCTCGGCAATTACATCTTTGCGGGATTGCAGACCCAGAACTGGGTGTTCGTGCTGTTCGGCTGCCTGGCTGCGGCGGTGCTGGCGCTGGCCGTCGACCAGTTGCTGGCGCTGATCGAAAGCGGCCTGCGCCGTCGCAGCCGCGTGCGGACCGCGCTCGGCGGCGCCGGCATCGCGGCGCTGGTGGCGGCCACGCTGGTGCCGTCCATGATACGCGCGCAGAACAGTACCATCGTCGGCGCAAAGACTTTCACCGAACAATATGTGCTGTCGGCCTTGATCGCGCAGCGGCTCGACACGGCCTCGATTCCCGCCACGACGCGCGAAGGCCTCGGCTCCAGCGTGATCTTCGAGGCGCTGGCGGCCAATGATATCGACGTCTATGTCGACTATTCCGGCACGCTGTGGGCCAACCAGTTCCAGCGCACGGATATCCGGCCGCGCGAAGCGCTGCTGGCCGAACTGAAGACGCTGCTCGCCAAGCGCAACATCACGCTGCTCGGCGAACTCGGCTTTGAGAACGCCTATGCGCT
>CADEDX010000746.1 GCA_902826195.1 uncultured Bradyrhizobium sp.
CGGTCCAACCTTCTCTCCGGCTTCCCCGGAATGGGTTTTTACACGGCCAAGACCCGAAACCGACCTCGGCAATCCGCTTCTGCACGTCGCCGCGCGGCAGCGGTCGCCTTCGGTATTCGACAACACGCGAAGAACTCAATGTTGCGAGATGTTCAGCGCTCCGTACGTCAGATTGCGCATCGCCGTGAAATAATAGCTGACCTTTTCTGGTGCGACCTGGATCATCTGCACAGCGATCACCTTTTGCACTGGATCAACCCAGAACTGCGTCCCCCAAACTCCATTCCAGCCAAAACTGCCGGCTGATCCGCCGCTGGTGCGAATGGCAAAACCGAGGCCAAACGTCGTCCCATAGTCTGGCCCGACACCGTGGCCCACAAAGCTAACTTCGTTTGGTAGCGCGTTGGTGGTCATCAGCTTCACTGTCTCAGGCGCGAGTATTCTAACTCCGTCGAGCTCACCGCCATTGAACAACATTTGGCAGAAGCGCAAGTAGTCAAGAGCCGTCGAGGCAAGTCCGCCGCCACCTGAAAGGAGCTTGCGCGGCCTTGTGATGTCAAATTGAGGAGGACGCGTCGTTGGTGCCTCGACCACGCGGCCGAGGTTCTCGCTCGGTACATAAAAGCCGGTGTCAGCCATCCCGAGAGGCTTGAAAATGCGGCTCTGCAGAAATTGATCAAACTGCTGGCCGGAAGCAACTTCGACAACCCTCGCCAGAACATCTACGCCCCAGCTGTATTCCCAGACCTCACCCGGTTGGTGTGCCAGCGGCAAGCTCGAAAGACTTGCTACAAACTCGGCGAGGGAATTGTCCGATTTGAAAGCGGCCTTTGCGTAGAGCCTGTTGATCGGCCCATCTACAACTTGCGGCGGATAGACCAAGCCGGAAGTATGACGAAGCAAGTCGCGCACGGTCATTGGTCGCTTCGGCGGTTCTAGCGCAATGTCGATCTTCCCTGACGCCGGGTTAGGCTTCGCGGTCGCGACTTGCATGGTCTTCAGCTCGGGCAGATATTCCGCGACTGGAGCCTCGAGATCGAGCTTGCCGTCGTCTACCAGCATCATGGCTGCAACACTGGTGATTGGCTTGGTCATCGACGCGATCCAGAAGATCGAGTCGGTCGTCATGGGAATGGCTTTGGCGCGATCCTGGAAGCCAATCGGTTGAAGATAAGCAAGCTTGCCCTCTTTAGCTACGGCGATGACTGCACCTGACAGGTCCTCGCCCGAAGGGTCGACCGCATCAATCCGTTTCTTGTACCAAGAGGTAATCTGCGAAAATCCCCCTATCGAAGGGTTCTTGATCGCAGGATAGATTGCTGTCGAGAGCGCGACAGTCATAAGAACACATCCGATTGCACTGAAGAATGCCAGGGCCTTTGTCAGTGAGTGTCGCATATGCGTCATGGCGTGCTCCCGCGAAGACAAAGTGGCTCGCTCTGCGTGCGCTTGTGGCACATCCAGCATATCGATTTTGAATGAGGTTTGCTGCTGCCGTTACGGTGCGCAATGCCGCTTATTGGCCCGAGGCTGTTCAAGGCGACGCTCGTCCAAGCGTCGGCTCGTACGTGTAGACCGGACGTGGCTTGCAGGGAACCAGATCGCCGATTTTGACCCGTTTCGGACATGACGCGGACAAGCAAAATCGACGGCTGGCCCTGCGGGGCGCGCCGTGTTGCTAAACTATCACCTGAGTCAACTATGAAGTCGGCTCGCGTGCCATGCTTTAAGAACGGCCTTCTCTTCGTCGGCTGTGAGACCGGTAACCGGTCCGCCCGCAGCTCGCGCCCAAAACAACGTGTCGCGGGCGGTCTCCGCAAGGGCTCGCACGGTCAAACCGGACTCACGCGCCGGTGACGTGTCGCGCGTGTTGAAGCCCGCAAACTCTGGTAGCGGCAGCCACAGCGGCAGCGAACGCGGGCCAGACCACCGCTTGACGTCGTGGCTCTCCAGAAACGCGCGGTCGACCCAGGTGAACGTGCAGGATGAGCCAAGGGCGTCCGCGCATTCTGCTAAGAACTGGCCGCGCGTGACCGATGGCCCAATGCCATCAAAATTCCCGATCAGACGGGTTTGCGCGGCATGCACGATCCATTGGGCAAGATCGCGTACATCGATGAGTTGGACCGCATCGTCCGGCGTTCCAGGCACGAGCACCTCGCCGCCTCGATCAAGCCGCGTGGGCCAATAGGTGAACCTACCCGTTGGGTCCTCTGGACCTACAATCAGTCCGGCCCTGCAAATAAATGCGTTCTCACCTATCGCCTGCTCGCATGCGACCTTGGCGGCACCATAGATCTCCTCGCTGCTGTGCTCGATCTCCGGTGCCGTGGGCGCCCGGAGTGGAGCGGTGTCAGCCCGCTGCCCAATCGTGCGGTTGTCGGCATATACGCTGACCGTCGAGACAAAGGTCCAATGCGCGACGCGATGCTTGAGCGCCGCGATTCCACGACGCACCTGGCCGGGATGACGCGACACATCAACGACGGCATCGAACTCCTCGCGGGCGAGCGGTGCGAGACCGTCAGGTTCGTCGCGGTCCACACGGATGAAGCGAGCCCGGCTTGGAGCTGCTCCAGCTACGCCTCGTGCGACGCATGTCACGTCATGCCCCATCGCACAAGCGTGGACGGCAATTGCGCGCCCGAGAAACTGCGTGCCGCCAAGAATCAACAGGCGCATTTGTACACCCAGAGAAAACAGCTGATCGAGCAAAAGTATCAGCAGCGACGAGGAATAGCAGCGCAACTGTATGGAATCCAGAGGTAATGCGCTCAAATGTAGATTGAGACTGACCGCTGTGCCCAATGCAGACCTAAGTCGATGCTCGCTGGAAGAACCGCTTGTGGCACGAAGCAGACCATTTAAACCGCTCAATTGATGTCCGCTGATCGGGCTAGATCAGACTTGGTTGGCAGAGGGTCAAAGTGTAGCAATTGACCCTGGCTGTGTGAAAACGCCATTGCGCTGCTATGATTCCCTCGATGATTCT
>CADEDX010000747.1 GCA_902826195.1 uncultured Bradyrhizobium sp.
AGTTGGTTGCATCGCGTCGATGTTGATGCCGCCCACGATGTTCTTGAGCGGTATGAGAGGGTTCTCGCCGAAATAGGCCGAGCCGAGCAGGCCGGATTCTTCCAGCGTCACCGCCAGGACTGTCACCGACCGCTTCGGCTGCGGGCCGGCTGCCACTTTCTCGCCGATCTCCAGAATCGCCGCCGTGCCGGTGGCGTTGTCGACTGCGCCATTGTTGATCACGTCGACGTTGGGATCATCGCTGGTCCCTTTGCCGAGATGGTCCCAGTGCCCCATCAGCAGCACATGCTCATCCGGCGCTTCCGAGCCCTTCACGGTCCCGATCACGTTCCGCGAGTCCCTGAAGTCGATGGTCTGGTTGATCGTCACCGCAGCCTTCAGCCCCGTCATCGGCACCGGCTTGAAACCGCGCTTGTTGGCCGCCGCGCGCATCTTGTCGATGTCGAGCCCTGCCGCCTTGAACAGCTCGGTCGCATGATTGAGCTGGATCCAGCCTTCAAGCTTCGCGCGGCTCGCCCCGGCATCATTGCGCACGAGATCGGCCTGCTCGCCGGTCCATGATCCTTCCACCACGCCCCAGCCATAGGCCGCGGGCTTCTCTTCGTGGATGATCAGCGCCGCTGTCGCGCCCTGCCGCGCGGCTTCCTCGAACTTGTAGGTCCAACGGCCATAGTACGTCATGGCCTTGCCGTTGAAGAGCGATGCGTCGTTGGTCACGAAGCCGGGATCGTTGACGAACATGACGGCCGTCTTGCCCTTCATGTCGACGCCGGCATAGTCGTTCCAGTTGGCCTCCGGCGCGACGACGCCGTACCCGACGAAGACGAGATCCGAGTCAGCGAATGAGACGGTCTTGTTCTTCTGGTCCTTGGTGATGAAGACAGCGTCGGGGCCAAGCTTGAGGTCCCAGGCCTTGCCCCCCGGGCCGGCGATCTTCAGCGAAGATGTTGCCGGATCGACCGTCTGCGCGACCATCTTCACGATCTGGAAGTACGTCCCGTCGGGATTGCCAGGTGCGAGTCCGATGCGCTTCATCTCCGCCGCGATCCAGTCAGCCGCCTTCTCGCCTTCCGGGTCGCCGGGCCCGCGGCCCTCATACTTGTCGTCCGCCAGCTCTTTGATGCGGGCGCCGATGTCAGCGGCCGCAATCTCCGGCGAGGTGGTCAGGTTCGAGGTGACGGCGTCAGCCGCAGGCGCGGCGGGGGCAGCCGGTTCGCTCGGTCCGCATCCGCCCAGTCCGAGGCTCATCAGCGCGGCCGCCATGGCCGTCAGCGCAGGCAATTTCATCTGGGTCTCCCTGAAAGTGCGCGCACACTATCGCGCGCGGTCGCGGGAGCAAGGGCAGGTCCGGCCTGGCTACTGGCTTTTCCAGTCCGGATGCTTCTCGTCGTGATCGTCCGGGATGTGGTCGATGCCTGGCGGCTGCGGATCGCCGGGTAGGGGAATCCAGTGCGTCTCGCCAGGCGGCAGCGTGAACCGCGTGGCCTCGAAGCCGCCTGCGATGGACGCACGCCAGTCTGCCGCCGCCTTTGTCAGCTGCTCCTTCGACGAGGCCACGAAGTTCCAGTCGAGGAAACGCGGCCCGTCCAGCGGATCGCCGCCCGCAAACATGATCCGCGAACCGGCTTCCAGCGCTACCCGGCATGGCCGCTGCGGCGAGAGGATTGCCATTGTCGCTTCGCCGATCCGCTTTCCGCCCACGTGGGCCGCGCCCTCCACCACATACAGGCAAAGTTCAGGCGCCTCCGGAGCCTCGACCGTCGTGTCGCGTTCCGCAGTCAGCACAAGCTGGCAGATGCCGCCCGGAAAAGTGACAGGCGAGCGATGGCCATAGGCAGAGCCCGAGATCAGGACACCCGTTGCGCCATCGAGCGCCAGTTTTGGCAGCATGGCAGCGGGATAGTGCTGGAAGCTGGGCGACTGCGCTTCATGGCTCTGTGGCAGCGCCACCCAGGTCTGGATCGCCTCGATCCGGTGCCCCGCGTCGCGCTCGGCATGCGGCGTCCGCTCCGAGTGCGTGATGCCCCGCCCGGCGGTCATCCAGTTCACCGCGCCCGGCCTGATGGTCTGATAAGTTCCAAGACTGTCGCGATGGTCGAGCGCCCCATCGAACAGCCAGGTCACCGTCGCGAGCCCGACATGCGGATGCGAACGCACGTCGACGCCCTTGCCGGGCGGCAATACCGCCGGTCCAAGGTGATCAAAGAACACGAACGGCCCCACATTGCGCCGCTGCACAAAGGGCAACAGCCGCCGCACGGAAAACCCGCCCAGATCACGCTCACGCGGCTCGATGATCATCTCGATGGAGTCAGGCATGGGAACTTCTTCTCTCTGCGGATGAGTATGGACGAAACCGCTCACCACGGCAAAGTAGGCGGATGACAGCGGCAGGGTTGATCTCAGCGTTGCGCACGTGCCTTTCCCCCGTGGGGCGGTGCAGAGGGCGGTCCAATACATGGCGAGCGTCATGGTCGCGCTCGCCCACGCGAATCGCGACAACGGTGGCTTGCAAGTGCTCCGCGGATCGCATCATGCGGGGCGCGTCGATCATGGCGTGTTGCCGGGCGAGCAAGTCGGGGCTGATCCCAAGCGCGTCGAGCAAATGCTAAAGCACTTAGAGTTGGTTTATTGCGAGATGGAGCCGGGCGACGGCTTGTTCTTCCACAGCAATGTCATGCACCGGTCGGATCAGAACCGTTCGCCGAACCGGCGTTGGACAGTTTTGTTCTGCTACAACGCCGCGCGCAACGATCCGTACCTAGAGCATCACCACCCGCGCTACACGCCGCTGTCGAAAGTGCCGGACAGCGCCATCAAAGAAGCCGGCTTGAAATTCGCCAACGCTGGCGACGATTATTTCCGCAAGACTTTTGCCAATCCGCCGGAATTGAAACGGGAAATGCCGGTATAGGGCGCCGCGGCGGCCAGCAAGATCGCTAAACGATCAGCACGCCGCGGAAGCCTTGCCGCGGAGCACGATTG
>CADEDX010000748.1 GCA_902826195.1 uncultured Bradyrhizobium sp.
ACGCAGAGACGGCCACGAGATCTGGAATACCTACTGCTTCTGGCTCTTCTCATTGCTGTAGTAATCGTGGAAGCTTTCGCCCTTGTACCGCTCAATGCTCCGCAGTGAAGATGGGTCCACCTTGTTGAGAACGACGCACACAATCCGGTCCAAAAATTCCGAAGCGTCCTTGAGACACTCAAGAACCATGCGCTGGCTCGTCTTACCCCACTCGACGACGAAGACGAAACGGTCGCAGTGCCGTGCGATCATCTTGTAATCGACGACCGCAGCCATCGGCGGCACCTCGATGATCACCAGGTCATAGGCCTCGCGCGCAGCATCGACCAATTGCCCCATAGCGGCAGTCCCCAGCAGCTCTGCTGCATTCGGGACCCGATCGGAGACGGGACAGGGTAGCACGTCGAGATTCAAGCGCTCCTTCCTAACGACATACTTGGAGAGGGAATTCGGCTCCGCCAACGCATCCTTGAGGCCCACCTTCGCGTCAAGCGCAATCCTCTTAGTCAGCGAAGAGTGATGGAGGTCGGCGTCGACGAGGAGAACGCGCGTCGTCGAATGGCGGGCGAAATGCGCCGCGAGATTGGTCGCGACGGTCGTCTTGCCTTCGCCGGGAACTGAAGATATGACACAAATTACCTTCGCAGCCGACTTCTGTTGGGCAATGTTGATCAGGGCCCAGATACTGCGCAGCGTCTCGACAAACCGCGAATAGGGAGCAATCACGGCATATTCGCCGGTATTCACAGCCGCCTGCTCCTCAACGCTCTCGATCGCCGGCAGGATGGCGCAAAACAGGCCCGTCACGCCGGTCACCTGCTGCGCCGTTCTGAACACACCGAACGGGAAATCCTTTAGCAGGACAAAGCAACATCCCAGCAGCAAGCCCAACATCGACCCGCCTGCCAGGATCAGCAGCCTTTTCTTCGACGCCTCAGTTTGAGTCGGCGGCGCCGCGCGCATCAGAACGATGGCGTCCGGGGCGACGGACGGCTGCCCCTCGACCTTGCCCATCTCGCTGAGCTGCTGCACCCCCCTATTGTATTGGGTGCGAAGGGTGTCTGCCACGCTCTCAAGCTCTCGAATCTTGGCCTGAGTGTCGCCGTTGGCGCCCTCCTCGCTCATGAGGCGCGTCATGGTTGCAGAAATTTCGTCGTAGCGCGCGCGCGCAAGCTCATAGTCTTTGCTGAACGCCCCCGAGAGACGCACCTGTTCGCTGGCAATCGCTTCGCGCAACTCCTTCATCTGGTTGCGTACCTTGACCGTCGCAATGTGATCTTTTCCGACGCGGCTCTCGAAATCATTCGCACGCACGGATAGATCCGAGAGCTGTGAACGAAGCCGCGAGATCAGACCATCGTCCACGACAAAGGAGTTCTCAGAACCGGCGCTTGCGAGACGGTCCATTCGGGCCTTCGCCTCGGCCATCGCGACCCGCGCACTGGTGAGGTGTGATTGAAGCGTCGCGATTTGCTCCGCCGCGGCGCTGTTCCTGGAACTACCAGCAAGATTATTGGCGATCTTGTACTCGAGAACCGCGCGCTCGGCGTCGCTGGCCAGCCGCTTCAGTTCATCGACACGCTCCTGTACGACCTTTCCTGCCATCGTTGTCGATCTGACTTTGCCCGCAACGCTGGCGTCCAGATAAGCTTCAACAACTGCGTTGGCGATCGTTGACGCCTTCACCGGATCTTTCGATGAAAATGCAATGTTGATGACGCTCGCAACGTCTTCTCGATTGACCGACAAATTGCGCAGCACCCCGTTTACCGCATCCTTCTCGAGGGCTTCCTTGGAGGGCACTGCTTGGGGTGTCTTCTCCTGCAAGCCATGCGAGGCGAATTGAAAGAAGCCGCGAATGCGGGAGCCTAGCTTCTCGGTATCCCGCTCGCCTACGAACTCGGGGTCGCTCGTCAAAGACAGCGCCTTCACGACCGGCAACACGATGCTCTCTGAGGAAATCACGTAAATCTGCCCCAAAGTATCGTAGTCGTCGATCAACGGCTCGTTCGTTATCTTGTTCGATTGCAGATAGCGTGAAAGCGTTCGTTCGAACGCGATCCGTGAACTCGCTTTGTAGACCGGAGGTAGGCTTAATAGAACCGAATACGCAGCCAGCAACCCGAGAACCGTACCTGCAGCCAAATAAAACCACCCTCGACGCGCGATTCCTATCAAGTCGGCAACGTCAGGCTGCACAATTCGTGAGGCTTTTTGAGGAAGCTCGTCACTCACACCGTAGTCAATCGACGCCATGCAAATACCTAAGGTTTACTCAGCGCAGCCTTCACAAACGGCTCTCTTCGCGCGCATCTGAAGCAGAGAATTGGCACACACGGTTTAGCCTCTCGACCAAAACGGGATACAAAGGGCCCGTAATCAAGCATATTTGCACCTCTCGACTTGAGGCACAAGGCACCGAAGGTGCGGCTGGGCTGTCATAGCGTTAACTTTTTTAAACCACTCCAAACATGAACCAAAAGGGGAAATTAGGAAGGAGAAATTAGGTTGTTCGTATCTTGGCAGGCGCGGCTTCAGGCACGTTGAGTACTTGTACTCAAGACATGAATATGAATTTAAAACTTCGTTGCGACCGTGCGGGGCTGAATCCCTGGGGCATTATGCTTCCCGATCGGCCCTGGAAGCGGGCGCCAGACTACCCGTTGCCTGGTCGAGCTCTGCAAACCGCTCGTCCAAGCGCGCCAAGCACGCACTCGATATCGCGCACCGACACAGCTGCGATCCGGAACCTGGTGGACGGCAAAACCGTCATCGATCTCCAATCCTATTGAGCGGTATAGTTCGACGTTGTTACCAGCTCGCCAGCGTCAGGGGCACCGATCAAGCGCTTTCGGGCAACTCCTAAGCGCGAGCCGTTTCGGATCGCCGGTCAACACTGATCAGCAGGCACTAGTCTAGTGGTTCTTCACAGTGATTTTGAGTCTTTGGCGGTGGCTGGATAAGCGCGGCGGAGTTTGGTG
>CADEDX010000749.1 GCA_902826195.1 uncultured Bradyrhizobium sp.
CGATGAGGTCGGGTCCCGCCTCCTCTTCCCTACTTGTTGCGCCGGTCGTCCGGACCGCGTGCGAACGGTTTGCCTCGCCTTTTGGTCGCTGGCATCTTGTTCGCTGGTAGCTGCTGCTCAGCCGGGCCATCTTCTCTTTCCCGGCGGTGACGTGATCGCGTCATTGTCCAATCCTTACCTGCTGGAGCGACGTGGCTGGCGCTTGCGCGCCGTGGGAGGCCTAGGGGCAACTATCTCGCCTGCAATGGCCCCCTTGCGACGCGCGCCAGCCTTCAGATCAGCCAGTGTCAGTCCCTGGCCTAGCAACCTGGCTTCAATACCGAACACCGTCTGGAAGCGCTCTATGGCGACATCGACGTAGCGCGGGTCGAGATCCGCAACGCGTGCGCGTCTGCCGGTGCGCTGAGCCGCGATCAGCGTCGTCCCTGATCCGGAAAACGGGTCGAGCACAAGTCCGCCACGGCTTGTACAATCAAGTAGGATGTCCGCAAAAAGCGCGATGGGCTTCGGCGTGGGGTGAAGGTGAAGCGCCTCGCGGCCCGCGCCAAAGCCCGCAGCTCCCGGATAGGTCCAGCAGTTCGAGCGATTGCGTCCGTATGCGCCCAGCCGGATATTGTTCCGATGCGTCTTCCCTGATTTCCGGAAGACCGGAAAAAGCTCATGGGCCGATCTGTAGAAGGAACCCATAGCGGGCACCGGCTTCGACCAGACTGCCAGATTGATCAACTCAAGTGATGCACGGCGACCTGCGGCGAAGACTGTCGCAAGGGCGCGCCAATCGGACGCTATGTAGAGCAATGCGCCGGGCATCAGACAGGCGGAGGCGCGCTCTACCCATTCAGCCTGAAAAGCCTCAAATATCTCGGGCGTCATCTCGCCTGAGCCCATGACAAATTCGGAATGCTTTACCGCACCCTTGCCGCCAACGTGACCGTTGACGGGGACGTTGAAAGGCGGGTCAGTTACCACGACCTCGGCCTCCTCCTCGTTCATCAGGCTGGCGAGGAAGCCGGCATCGCGCGCATCGCCGCATCCCAATAGATGCTCGCCAAGCGCCCATACGTCGCCCACCTGAGATTGGGGCTTGGTCGGCGCGTTGGGCAAGATCGCATCGGCGGGGTCCACATCAGCATCATGTTCACGCAACGCCATGTCGAGTTCGGGCATCTCGAAACCGAGCGCCTCGAGATCAACCTCAGGCTCAATCAAAACGATGTCCTTGAGTTCGTCACGAAAGGCGTCCGGATCCCAGCGGCGCAATTCATTGAGCCGGTTGTCCGCAATGCGATACTGCCGGATCTGCACGGGGCTCAGATGGTCGGCGCATATGACGGGCACTGTCGACAGTTTCAGATCGCGCGCGGCCGCAAGGCGACGTTCACCGACAATGACTTCGCCATCACTTGTTGCAACGATGGGCGATATGAAGCCGAAGGTCTGGATAGAACTCATGAGTTGACGATGCTGGCGATCATTTGGGAGCGAAAGCCGACGATCGCTCAACCTCAGCGCGCTGATGTCAGTCCATTCAAAGCGGAGACCGTAGGCCGGCGGCTGGTTGGAGATTGCGGCGGTTGCTTCCAGCGGCGTGTCGCCTGAGACCGCAGCCCCCCGGCGGCGCATCCTTTTTGCGTTCGAGCGGCTCATGCCATCTCTCCCGAGGACGACACTCGGGACACACACATTGAATCCGGACACGCGCCATTAGTGTTTGACTTAGCATTGTACCGGCGGTACATTATTTTGGTGGTGAGATCTGGCCCCTGCCCTTCGAGTGCACCCCGGTACACGCCTTGGCTGCGGCGCTGAAGAACTGTTAAAAGCCTTATAATAGAAGGCTTTTTATGGCGACCCACAAACATACGACATCTCCCTTCGCATAATCTCGAGGCGAGATATGCGGCCAAAAACAATGTTTAATTTTGGACATTAAATTGACCGACGGAAACGGTCAATGGATACGCACCAAATAATATGTAGTTGAATAAACGCAGGAATTTTACCTGTGGGCTTACCCTATGGCCGATGCTGAGCAGTCAGCCCCGTCTTTCCGATTCGATTCGTGGGCCTCGTCCGCACATCACGATTGCCCGTGACCTCGCTCCTTGCGCGGCATAGATCCAGATCGAACTGCTTCAGCGGCAGGTTTCGGGGTGGCGTACCTGCCTCAGCGGAGTCGGCAAACAAGGCGCGTCGGGTTCGCACAACGTCGCCACTCGCCTTGCAGCAAACTCACAGCTCGCTTGGAGCAAGGCCGCTGCAAGTCTGCAGCAACTCTTCGGCGTGACGGCTCGTGGAGCCGAGCTACAAGCCTGCGGGAGTTGCGCTTTTTTGGACGTGAGCCCGACCTGAGGTAGCGAGGCCCGGAGTTTTGCTGCCAAAGGCCCGCCTTCAAGGCAGCGAGTATCCATGGTCACTAGCCGGCGAGCCCCCACGCCCTGCGATGGAAGGCCCACGCCGTCGAAACGACGGTGTCGATATCCGACAGCCGCGGCGTCCATCCCAGCTCGCGCGTCACTTTCGCGGTGTCGGCATACAGCGCGACAGCATCGCCGGCACGCCTGCCCGCAATCTCCACGGGCACCGGCCGCCCCGTTGCGGTCTCAACCGCCCGCAGCACCTCGCGCACCGTGCGGCCCTGCCCCGCGCCAAGGTTGAGCTGCAGGTTGGTGCTGCTCGCCGCGATCCGGTCCGCCGCAAGAATGTGCGCCTCGGCCAGGTCCGCCACATGGATGAAATCGCGGATGCATGTCCCGTCAGGCGTCGGATAGTCCGTGCCGAACAGCTTCATCGCCCCGCCCAGCCCCGCCGCCGCCTTCAGCGCATTGGGCACAAGATGCGTCTCGGGCTCATGCTCTTCACCTATCTCGCCGTCAGGATCAGCGCCGGCGGCGTTGAAATAGCGCAGCGCCGCGAAATTCATACCATGGCCGCGCGGCATCTCTCCCAGAATCTGCTCGCACATCAGCTTGGTGCGG
>CADEDX010000750.1 GCA_902826195.1 uncultured Bradyrhizobium sp.
GAAAAGGTTTATTTCGGCGTTCTCCGAAAGCGTCATGCTCGATGCGGCGCGCGCGCGTCTCGATGCGATCGAGAATGCCAGCGAGCGGGAACGTCTGGCGCGCGAATATGCCGACAAGGAACTTCGCCTGCGCCGGGATCTCGAGGCTGCCGAAGCCGGCTACAAGAAGGCGATGTTGGAGTTGTCGGAGCGCCGCGAACGATATGAGCGCGAGCAATCGCAGGAGACGAAAACAAGCCAGATCCCCGCCGCCGCGGCGGCACCAACCCTCGCGGCGACCGGTTTGGGCCGCGCACCGGCAGTCGCCGGTCCATCCCGCGCCGACATTGAGCGCGAGCAGGCGGCCAAGGAACAGGCTGCCAAGGAACAAGTTGCAAAGGCGGAGCAGGAGCGGTTGGCCTCGCAGGTTGCCGCCTATGAGGCCGACAAGGCGCGGCTGGCCGAAGAGCGACAAACGCTCGAGCGCGTGATGACCGAGAGGCTCGCCCGCGCGCAGGCGGAACGCGAACGCGCCGAAAAAAGAGTCGCGACGGAAACGGCGCGCTTGCCGGTCTATGCACTTGAACAGTCCCGGACGATGGCGCCGGCGCCGGCGGCAACGCCGCGGAAGCGCGCCGCGGCAAGCTGCCAGGAAATCAACGCCCGGGCACAGCTTGGCGACCTTTCAGAAAGCGATCGCGATGTGCTGCGAAATTGCCGATGATCGCGATCGGATATTGGATGTCGAACCGCTTTATTTTGGTCTGGCAGCCGACACGTTATGTTTAAGGCTTTTCCGAATTGGAGACGATGCGTGACGCACCTGGCGCGAACGTCGAAACTGCGAACGTCAAAGCTCTTGGCATGTGCAATCTTTTGTCTGCTGGCCGGTGCCACGGCGGCGTTCCCGGAAAGCCCGCCGCCGCCCGTGGCCGGCACGCAGGCGGCACCTCCGCCGCCGACACCGGTACCGTTCGACGACGCGCTGCTGCGCGCGGCGAATGACTTGTTTTCGAAAGCAAGCCTTCCCGCCGGCAACGAAAAGATCGAACTGGTCGTCGATCCGCTGATCGATGGCATCAGCGGCGCCCAATCGACCGCGACCCGATTGATGCAGGATCGTATCGTGGCGCTGGTCAATAAATCCTATCCGCGTTTCGAGGTGCGTCCGTTCTCGACCGAGGCGCTGACGCGCGCGCCCGTCGTGCTGATCGGCACCTTTACGGCGATCAACAATGCGGGCGCCGCCGACGGGCCGCGTGACGCCTACCGGATTTGCCTCGCGCTGGCCGATCTTCGCAGCAAGAGCATCGTGTCCAAGGGCGTGGCCCGCGCGAAGCCCGAGGGGATCGACGTGACGCCCACCCCGGCCTACGCGGACACCCCGGTCTGGGCGGCCGATCCGGCCACCAGCCAGTACATCAAGGCCTGCCAGGGCACCAAGCCGGGAGATCCCATCGATCCGGTCTACGTCGAGCGGATCGGTACGTCGTCGCTGATCAGCGACGCCATCCTCGAATATGATGACAAACGTTATCGCGAGGCGCTGGCGTTCTACCGGACCGCGCTGAAGATGACGGGCGGCGATCAGCTGCGCGTCCGCTCCGGCATCTATCTGGCCAATTCGAGGCTAAACCGGCGGGATGACGCGACGGACGCCTTCGGCAGCCTCGTCGATTACAGCCTGGCCGCGAAGAAACTGTCGGTACGGTTCCTGTTCAAGCCGGGCTCAACCCAATTTATCGATGATCCGCAGATCTCGGCGCCTTATCCGATGTGGCTCAGCCAGATCGCCACACGGGCGGGGCGGCGCAACAGCTGCATCAATATCGTCGGCCACACCTCGAAGACCGGACCGCCGCTGGTTAATGAGCGGCTTTCGGTGCTGCGGGCGCAATACATCAAGGATCTGCTGCAGGGCGGCGCGCCCGCACTTGCCGACAAGTTGAAGGCGACCGGCGTCGGTTCCAGGGAAACGCTGATCGGCACCGGCCGGGATGACGCAAGCGACGCAATGGACCGACGCGTCGATTTCAACATTTCGGAGTGCTGAGGGCCCGAGGCGGGCTGTGGCCGCGAATTCTTTGCAGCTCGCAAACCTCAGCCCTGATCGCCACTTGCGGTTTCCGGCAACGCCTCGCCGGGAATATAAAGCCTGATCGGCCTGATCTCATACACCGCCGTCGGATTGGCGCGGCGCAGGTCGCGGGCGGCGTCGAGCGCGGCGTCGGCGCTGTCGCAATTCACGACATAAAATCCCAGCAACTGCTCTTTGGTCTCGGCAAACGGCCCGTCGATGACCAATCCAGCGCCCGGTCCGCGCAGGGTGCGGGCGTCCGCGGTGGCGCCTAGCCGCGCCGCCGGGCCGAGCAGCTTTTTGGCGTTTAGGCGGTCGTGCACCGCGAGCAGCCCGGTCATGAGCTTGACGTCTTCGTCCGCCGTCCAGGACATCACCTCGGCTTCGACGTGATAAGCGAGAATGGCGTAGAGCATGCGGTTCCTCCGTGATGGCTCAAGATTCTTGTTTTGACGCGTTTTCTTGACGCGAACCGGTGCCCACTTCGCTGGAAAACGCTCTGCCTAAGGACGATCCAGCCCGGCGCGTCCCGACAATAAAAAGCGCGGCGGAATGGCTCCCGCCGCGCCCCGATTGTTGCTCGCTGGTCCAGGGCTGAGAGCGCCCCGATGCCAGACCCTTGATACGCAAGGCCTAGCGGGCGATCCCAGCGAGGTGACAGCGCTTGGTATAAGACACTGGATCACCTCCTTTCTTTGTTGATGGAAACAGCAATATAGGCGGCGAATCGGGCCCTGTTAAGGGGGGGCCGGAACCGTCGCTCGGGGCCGGCAAAGGCGGCCTGGGAAGGGCCCGGCGGGCGGGTTGAGGCCGCCAGCCCGGCGTGTTAGGTGATCCCCGCGCGCGGGTGTAGCTCAATGGTAGAGCAGCAGCCTTCCAAGCTGAATACGAGGGTTCGATTCCCTTCACCCGCTCCAA
>CADEDX010000751.1 GCA_902826195.1 uncultured Bradyrhizobium sp.
CGGAGGCTGGTTTTCCGCCGAGCAGGCAGCGCGCGCCTTCCGCCTTCGCAATGTCGATGTAGTCGAGGATCTTCTTGTACTGCGCCGGCGTGGTGACCGGACCGATATTGGTGTCCGGTTGCATGGGATCGCCGATCTTGGCGGACTTTGCCAGCTCCAGCAGACGCTCGACGAATTTGTCCTTGATCGCGTTCTGCACCAGCAGCCGCGATCCGGCGATACAGGTCTGGCCGGTCGCCGCGAAGATGCCCGAGATGACGCCTGAGGCGGCGGCGGAAAGATCGGCATCCTCGAAAACGATGTTGGGCGATTTGCCGCCGAGCTCCAGCGACACCCGCTTCAGGCTGCGCGCCGCGGTCTCGTAGACCTTCGCACCCGTCGTATCCGATCCGGTGAACGTGATTTTTGCGACGCCGGGGTGAGAGATCAGTTCGGTTCCGATTTCGGGACCAAACCCCGTCACCACGTTGAACATGCCGTTGGGAAGGCCGGCCTCCTTCGTCAGCGCGGCAAATTCCAGCGTGCTGGCGGAGGTGAATTCCGACGGCTTGACGATGACGGCACAGCCGGCGGCCAGCGCCGCGGCGCACTTCCAGGCCACGAACAGAAGCGGTGAATTCCAGGCCGTCAGCGCCGCCACCACCCCGACCGGCTCATGCGTGGTGTAGGCAAACGTGTCCGGCTTGTCGATCGGAACCAGCCCGCCCTCGAGCTTGTCGACGAGCCCGGCATAATACCACCACCATTCCGGATGGTAGCGCAGCTGCCCCAGCATCTCGGCCATCAGCTTGCCGTTGTCGCGCACCTCGATCTCGGCGAGACGCTCGGCGTTCGCAGCAACGAGGTCGCCGAGCTTGCGCATCACCTTGCCGCGTACCGACGCTGTCATCTTCAACCACGGCCCCTGCCACATCGCCTCGTTGGCCGCCTTCACCGCCTTGTCGGCATCGGCTTTGGAACCACGCGGGATTTTCGCCCATACCTCGCCGCGATAGGGATCGATCGACTCGAACCACTCGTTATTGGCGGGATCGACATAGGCGCCGTTGATATAGAGTTGGTAAGTCTTCACGATTTCCTCCGGGGCAGGTTTTGTTGCGATTTTAACGTCCGAACACGACCGCTCAAGCCATTTCGGTCTCGGCCGCTGGCCGGCGCCCTATGAGAATCGCCGTCGCGTCACTAAGCTCGACGCTGGATTCAAAGCAGCGGAAACACCGAATGTCCGGCAATCGCAACGCCCTGTATCTCGTCATCGGCGTACTAATCGTCGCCGTCGGCGTGCTCAGCTACAATCTCTACAAGGCCAAGCAGGAACCCGAGGGCTTGCAGATCAACGTCGGCCCCGATGGGCTGAAGATCAAGACCAAGTGAGCGAGGCCGCAATGATCGCCAAAGCCATCCGATGCCTTGCTTTGCCCGCCGGCCTTGCCATGTCGCTGATCGCCACATCCGCTACGGCGCAGACCTTCCCGCGCGAGCAGGACATCCCCGACCTCAGGCTCGGCCAGCGGGTGATGGTCGACGACGGCTCCTGTCCGGCGGGACAGATCAAGGAAGTGCTGGGGTCGCAGATGACGACCTCGGGCGTGCTGCGCACCCGCAAATGCATTCCAAGGCTGGGCACCAAGAAGCGGTAGCGGCAGTCGCGGCCGGCTTTCGAGAGCAAGGCGGACACGCGGATCCGAACGGCCGTCGCATGCATTTGACGCCGATCAATGACGGAGCCATTGGACATATGAAAAAAAAGGCGCTTTATAATTGAGCGTTGACGTCCGGGCTGTGAGCATATTCGAGGCGATTTCAGCGGTAGCCATCATTGGTTTGAAAGGCTTTTAAAATTCAGCAACGGGCTCGGAAGCCGCTTTGCGGATCAATTCCGATCGAGCGCGGCGCCTGCTCTGATCATCAAGTCAGCTACTCGCTCGGGGGTGCGAGTCCGAATGCCCGTACAAGTTCTTGAAGCGAAGGAAACTTCTAACCCGAAGCCTGCTCTGTGGCTTCGTATCGCGAGATTCCCGCTCACCCGTCTGGTTCTGCTTGGCGGAGGCCTGTTCTGGATGATGGGCATGAGCAATGGATTCATGGCTAAATTTTCCAAGACGCCGCTGATATCCACGGCGTCGGCAGCAGCCATGGCGGCTCTTGCTCTGGCTGTGTATGCGGGCTTTGCGCGGTTCGTCGAACGGCGTCCGGTCAATGAGCTTTCGCTGCCCGGTATGGGCAGAGAACTGGGTGTCGGCATGTTGATTGGTGCCGCCCTCTATAGCACCTGCGTGCTGATACTGATCATGCTCGGCATTTACCGGATTGATGGATTGAACCCTTGGTACTTCGTCTTTCCGGCGGTGGCGATGGCGCTGAGTTCCGGGATTTTCGAGGAACTGCTGTTTCGCGGCGTGTTGTTTCGTTCCGTCGAAGACATGTTCGGCAGCTGGATATCGTTGGCGGTGTCGTCGCTCGTGTTCGGCTTGGTGCATCTGTTCAATCCGGCGGGCACGATCACGGGCGCCATTTTCATCAGCATCGAAGCCGGCTTGCTGCTTGCCGCCGCCTATATGCTCACCCGGCGCCTATGGCTCAGCATCGGCTTTCACATGGCCTGGAACTATACTCAGTCCGCTATTTTTTCCGGCATTGTTTCCGGCGGCGTCACTGATCCAGGCCTGATCAGATCCAACATCAAGGGACCGGCTGCTCTCACCGGCGGTAGCTTCGGTCTGGAATCCTCCGTGATTGCATTTTTGCTCTGCACCACCACTGGCGTGGTGCTGCTGGTCATGGCCGTCCATCGCGGCAAGATCGTGCCGCCGTTCTGGCGGCGCGCCGGCTGACTGGTGCTGGCCGGTCGTCGCCGATTGGGCCTTTGCTGGTATCTATCCAAGCAAGGTCAATGTCCGCTCTTGGGCGGATTGTGTTGCAACACGATCGAGGGCAAAGCGGACACGCAGCACCGACTGCA
>CADEDX010000752.1 GCA_902826195.1 uncultured Bradyrhizobium sp.
GGCCTGATGTGGCTGACCGACCTGTTTCTCTCGCTGCCGCAACTGCCGCTGCTGCTGCTGCTGATCTACCTGTTCCGCGACGGGCTGAAGGCGGTGTTCGGGCCCGAGGGCGGCATCTTCATCCTGATCGTGCTCGTGATCGGAGGCCTGCGCTGGATGCCGGTGGCCCGCCTGGTGCGCGCGCAATTCCTCTCGCTGCGCGAAAAGGATTTTGTCGAGGCCGCGCGTGCGCTCGGCGCCAGTCCGCTGCGGCAGGTGGTGCGGCACATCCTGCCCAACGCGCTGGGGCCGGTGATCATCGCCGGCACCATCGACGTTGCCGCCGCCATCATCGCGGAATCCACGCTGTCGTTCCTCGGCCTCGGCTTCCCGCCGGATACACCGACCTGGGGGCGGCTGTTGTTCGACGCCAAGGACTTTCTCGACATCGCCGCGCACTGGGCGCTGTTTCCGGGCGGCGCGATCTTCGTCGCCGTGGTCGCCATCAACTTCATCGGCGACGGCATGCGCGACGCGCTCGATGCGCGGCGGGTGATCTGATGGCGCCGCTGCTCGAGATCAAGGGCCTGAAGACCCACTTCTCCACCGATGACGGCATGCTGCAGGCGGTCGACGGCGTCGACATTGCGATCAACAAGGGCGAGACGCTGTGCGTGGTCGGGGAATCCGGCTGCGGCAAGACCGTCACGGCGATGTCGATCCTGAAACTGATCGCGATGCCGCCCGGCCGGATCGTCGAGGGCCAGATCCTGTTTGAGGGCCGCGACCTGGTGCCGCTCACCAGCCACCAGCTCGACGATATCAGGGCCAAGGATATCGGTTTCATTTTCCAGGAGCCGATGACCTCGCTCAACCCGGTGCTGTCGGTCGGCGAGCAGGTCGCCGAAGTCCTGCGCCGCCATGAGGGCCTCTCGCACAGGGAGGCACTTGCCCGCACGGTGGAGATGTTCAAGCTGGTGCAGATTCCCAATGCCGCCGGCCGCGTGCACGATTACCCGCATCAGTTCTCGGGCGGCATGCGCCAGCGCGTCATGATCGCGATGGCGCTGGCCTGCAAGCCAAAGCTCGTCATCGCCGACGAGCCGACGACCGCGCTCGACGTCACCATCCAGGCGCAGATCCTCGACCTGCTGCAGGACATGAAGGAACGCTTCGGCATGGCCGTGATGCTGATCACGCACGCGATGGGCGTGGTGGCGGAGACCGCGCAGCGCGTCGTCGTCATGTATGCCGGCAAGGTAGTCGAAGAGGCCGATGTCGACAGCCTGTTCGCGAGCCCGAGCCACCCCTACACGCAGGGCCTGATCCGCTCGATCCCGCGCATCGATCTCGATAGCACGCAGAAAATCCGGCTGGAGGCGATCGGCGGCTCGGTGCCGATCCTGATCAACCCCGCGCCCGGCTGCCGCTTCGCGCCGCGCTGCCGTTTTGCCTTTGCGCGCTGCGCAGAACAAGAACCGCTGCTGCGCGAGGTCGCGCCCGGCCATCGCATGGCCTGCCACTTCGGCGAGACGCAGGGGGCGAACGCATGAGCGAGCCCCTGCTCAAAGTCACCGGGCTGAAGAAGCATTTTGCCGTCAAGGGCGGCTTGCTGTCGCGCGAGATCGGACGCGTGCACGCCGTCGACGGCGTGTCGTTTGCGGTCGATCGCGGCGAAACACTTGGGCTGGTCGGCGAGTCCGGTTGCGGAAAATCCACCACAGCCCGCTGCGTGCTGCGGCTGGTCGAACCCAGTGACGGCGAGATCATGTTTGACGGCCGGGACATGCTTGGCCTGTCCGGCGGCGACCTCCGCGCCATGCGGCGCGACATGCAGATCGTGTTCCAGGATCCATTTGCCTCGCTCAATCCGCGCATGACGGTCGGCGCGATCCTCGGCGAAGCCTTCACCATCCACGCGCTCGCGTCCTCCGCGAGCGAGCGTGACGACCGCGTGGCGAGTCTGCTGGTCAAGGTCGGGCTCAAGGCCGAGCACATGCGCCGTTATCCGCACGAATTCTCCGGAGGCCAGCGCCAGCGCATCGTAATCGCGCGCGCGCTCGCGGTGGAGCCGAAATTCATCGTGTGCGACGAGCCGGTCTCCGCGCTCGACGTCTCGATTCAGGCGCAGGTGATCAATCTGCTGGAAGATTTACAGGCCGAACTGAACCTAACCTATCTGTTCGTCGCCCACGATCTCTCGGTGGTCGAGCACATTTCCGACCGCGTGGCGGTGATGTATCTCGGCCGCATCGTCGAACTCGCCAACGCCAGCGACCTGTATCGCCGTCCGCAGCATCCCTACACCCAGGCACTGCTGTCGGCCGTGCCGGTGCCGGATCCGAGGGCGAAGCGCAAGCGGATACGCTTGCAAGGTGACGTGCCGAGCCCGATGAACCCGCCGCGCGGCTGTCACTTCCACACCCGCTGCCCGATCGCCGAGCCGCGCTGCCGTGAAACCGCGCCCGAGTTGAAACAAGGCAGCGACGGACATTTTGTGGCGTGTCATCTGGCGTGAACGCACCGCGGCGTATTCGCCTGGCCGATTGCCACAATGCAGGGCACCGGCGACATTCCGATCCGAATTAAGGCATCAAAAATACGGCGGCCCCGCCGCGGCCGCGGTTAAACCGTTGTTGCCGGGGCGGGGCCGAAATTGGGTCGTCGCGTTATCTCGCGTGAACGCCGTTTTTACGAATGATGTCAGAGAGCTGCGACAAAAGCTCCCGGAGCCGGGCGTTCTCTTCGATCAGCGAATGGGCTTCGTCGGTCGGTTCGTGGCGGCGAAGGGCGGGCCCATCCCCTTGCAAGGCATTCTCGAGCAGTGAAAAAGCGTCGTCGGTCGGTTCCTGTACCCAAAATGAGGGTTCTGCGCGTCGGTCTCGCCTATTTTGCTGCGGATGTTCTACTCGCATGATGATACTCCAATTTTGAAATTTGTAACGAGCCCCCAGGCGCGTTGTCGCGCGCGAGAATG
>CADEDX010000753.1 GCA_902826195.1 uncultured Bradyrhizobium sp.
TACTCGCGCAAGATACTACCGGCGTAGGCTCGCTCGCCGGCATTGTCACCGAAGAAGGCGGCGCCACGCCACTCTCCGGAGCCCGCATCTGTGTCACCTCCGTTAATCGCTGCGCTGATTCCGACGCCGCCGGAGCCTTTCGTCTCGCCGATCTCCGCTCCGGCCTGTACGAAATTGAGGTCACCGCCGCCGGCCGCCCTGCTGTACGCCGTTCCGGTGTCGAAGTGCGCGCCGGCCTCGAAGGGCGCCTCGAGGTCTCCGTCCCCAAACTCGAAAGCCAGCGCCAGGAAGTGACCGTCACCGAATCGGTTTTCATCGCGCCCGAAGAGATCAAAAGCTCCGGCTTCCTGGTCACGCGCCAGGAAGTTTCGAAAACGGCGGGCTCGCTCCAGGACGTCTCGCGCTACGTACAAACGCTGCCCGGCGTCGCCATCGGCTCCAACGATTTCCGCAACGACATCATTGTCCGCGGCGGCTCGCCCCTCGAAAACCTCTATATCGTCGACAACATCGAGATCCCCAACATCAACGCGTTCGCGAACTTCGCCTCGGCCGGCGGCACCGTCTCGCTGCTCGACGCCGAACTCATCCAGGACGTCACGTTCCTCACCGGCGGCTACCCCGCGCCCTACATCAACCGAACGTCGTCGGTCCTGCAGGTGGCGCAGCGCGAAGGCGACCGCGACCGCTTTCGCGGCCGCGCGACCGTGGGCTTTGCGGGCGGCGGCACCATCCTCGAAGGGCCGATCAAGAAGGGCAAGGGCTCGTGGGTCGTCTCCGCGCGCCGTTCGTTCCTCGACGTCTTCACCGACGATATCGGCTTCGGCGGCGTCCCCGTTCTCTACACCTTCAACGCCAAGGCGCTCTACGATCTCACCCCTCGCGATCGCGTGTGGGCCGTTTCGGTGTCCGGCTCGGATTCGATTCGCCTCGGCGCCACTGACGAGATCAAGGAAGACGACGAAGAGATCAACAACCTCGACATCCGTTACGACGGCTGGCGCTCGGCCAACGGGTTCAACTGGCAGCGCCTGCTCGGCAACAACGCGGTCGGGCTCCTCGGCATCACGCATTCGGAAGCCAAGGTCGGTTCCAATGTGCGCGACCTCGCGCGCAACGCCCCGCGCCCGATCGGCGTCCCAGTTGACCAGGTGATCGCCGCCTCGCCGCTCATCTATCGTGACGACTCGCGCGAAGGCGAAACCACGCTGAAGTACGACCTGAACCTTCAGTCACGCATGGCCGGCAAGCTCCAGGCCGGCGGGTCTTTCAAAACCTTCCGCATCAACTACGACACTGCGTCGCCGCTCGGCTCCAACAGCCCCTACTCGCTCGACCGCGACATCAATCCGTTTTTCCTCAAACGCAGTTTCCGCGCCAACCAATCGGGCGCTTACGTGCAGTCGACGCGCGACCTGACGCGCCGCTTGAATCTCACCTTGGGCGGCCGGTTCGATCGCTATGACTACATCAACTCAAACCGCTTCTCGCCGCGCGCGGGCCTCAGTTTCCGCCTGACGGACCGCCTGTCGTGGCGCGCTTCCTACGGCCAATACTTCCAACAGCCGTTCTTTATCTTCCTTTCAGTTTTCCCGCAGAATCGCGATCTGGTGCCCTTCCGCGCGGACCACTATGTCACCGGGTTCACCTTCGTGGCCACGCCGTCGCTGCGGTTCACCGTCGAGGCCTACGCGAAGAACTATAAGGACTACCCGGTGTCGTCGCAGTTCCCGACCCTTTCGCTGGCCAATGTCGGCGATACCTTTGCTGTCTGCGACATCCTCTTCCCGCTCACCCGCGCTGGCCGCTGCCCCGTGCGCGGCGCCGAGAAGAAGTTCACGGCGAAGTGGTTCGGCCAAGCGAATTTCGCGCTGCTCCGTTCGCGCCAGGCCGGCCTCGACGGAGTCTATCGCCCGTCGGTCTTCGACTACCCGCGTATCGCCAATGTCGTGGGCGGCTACCGGTTCAATCCGAAATGGGAGTTCTCGCTGCGCACGTCGTATCTCGCCGGCCGCCCCTTCACGCCGTTCCGCCAGGATGTCTCCACCGAACAACGCCGCGGCATTTTTGACCTGACCCGCGTTAACGCCGAGCGCCTCCCGGACTACCTTCGCGTCGACTTCCGCGTCGACCGTACCTTCACCGTGCGCGACAAACCGTTCCTCGTTTTCGTCGGCCTGCAGAACGCCTTCAACCGCAAAAACATCGGCGGTATCGGGTGGAACCGGACGGCCAACAAACAGGAGTTCGGCGACCAACTCGGCCTCTTCCCGCTTGTGGGCATCGACTGGCGCTTCTAGCCTTCCAGATAAACTAAGTACCGAATGCAAATCACGCGCCGAGCCCTGCTGCCGCTTGTGGCAGCCGCAGCCGCTCATCCGATTCCCGCCGCGTCCGAGCCGGACCTCGCCAACCTCTTCCCCCAACTCGAAGCCAACAGCCGCAACCAGCGCCGCCCACATGCGTTCCTCGATCCGCGGTGGAAAAAGCTCGACGTCTGGAAAAACCAAACTCGGCCGGAATTGTTGCGGCTCTTCCGCTACGATCCGCCCGCTGAACCGCCGGCGGCGTCCAAGGTGGAGTCCACTGAACAGCGCGAGGGCTTTCGTGTCGAGCGCATCCGCATCTCCGCTACCCGCGAGCATTCGATTCCCGCCCGGCTCCTCGTCCCGACGAAGCAGCGCTCCGGCAAACCCGGCCTCATCGCGATCCATTGTCACAGCGGCCGCTACGTCTGGGGCCACGAGAAAATCCTGTCAACGCCCGGCGAGCCCGACTATGTCGGCGAGTTCCGCCGCAACGCCTACGGAGGCCTCCCGTACGCCGAGGAACTCGCCCGCCGCGGCTTTGTCGTCCTGGTGATCGACGGCTTCTACTTCGGAGAACGCCGCCTCAAGGTCGAGGACATGGACCCTGCCATCGCGCCGCCCGTCTTCCGCGCCCGCCC
>CADEDX010000754.1 GCA_902826195.1 uncultured Bradyrhizobium sp.
CCGGCGTGGGCCCCGGGCACGGCGGGCTGGTGGGGCGCATGCTGGGGCTGGCGCCGCGGCTGGTGAAGGAGCTGGGCGTGACCAACGGCTTTCGCACGCTGATCAACACCGGGCCCGACGGGCGCCAGGAGGTCTACCACCTGCACATGCACGTGATGCCGCGCCACGACGGCGTGGCGCTGCTGCCGCCCGCGAGCCGCAAGGAAGATGTGAAAGTGCTGGAAGACAACGCAACGAAACTGGTCGCGGCGCTGGGGTAGGCTCGCCGTCATTCCGGGGCGCGCCGATTGGCGCGAACCCGGAATCCAACTATCCTCATTCGCAGTCAACGATTGTGGCGAAGCGCGCTAGCTAAACCCCGGCATCGAGGTCCGCATATCCGCTTCAGCAAGGCACAAGCTGCTGGATGGATTCCGGGTTCGTCACTACGCGACGCCCCGGAATGACGGGCACTACTCCGTCTCCCCGTCCCCACCCTTGCCTTGCGCCAGCGGCGAGAACTCGCAGCGGTCGGGCTTGACGTCGAGCAGCGGCGTTTCGTCGAGGCAGTCGAGGCCGCGCACCAGGATCGTATTGCCTTCGATGCCGACGAATTTCACGATCGAGGTGCCGATCGGATTGGGCCGCACCGGCGAGCGCAGCGAGAAGGTGCCGCGGGTCTTCTGGTTGTTCTTCGGGCTCTGCAGCACCAGATCGCGGCGCGACTGGTGCAGCCAGTAGATCACTTCGAGGTTTTCGTAGAATTCCACGCCCTTGATGGCGGGCACCCACGGCTCAAAGATCTCCAGCCGGCAGACCGGGCCGTCATGACGGCCCTGCCGCGGCGTATCCAGCCGGGACTTCCAGGGCGTGCGGATGCGGCCGATAAAGAAAAGGGCCGCATCGCGCGCCGGCGGCGTGTCGACGGTGAGTTCGCCTTCGCGGACTTCGCTTGCTCCAACCATCTTCTAATCCAGTGAAATGTTGAGTTCCTTTATCACGCCTGCCCACAATTTGCGATCGGCATCGATGAACTTGTCGATCTCGGCAAAACTCTTCGGGCGCAGCGGCGCGAAGCCGGATTTGTCGAGGGAGGCGCGGAACGTGTCGTCGCTAAGGGCGCGATCGAGACTGGCCTTGAGCTTCTGGGCGATCTCATCGGGCAGTTTCGACTGCCCGGCAACCCCGTACCAGACGCTGACCGCATATTGGGGATAGCCGGCTTCGGCCATGGTCGGCACGTCGGGTAGATCGGCAATGCGCTGCGCCGAGGATACCGCAAGCGGCCGCAGCAAGCCGGCCTTGACCGGCGGCAGCGCTGTGCCGAGCGTGTCGAACATCAGCTGGATGTTGCCCGACAGCAGGTCGGTCAGCGCCGGCCCTGCCCCCTTGTAGGCGACGTGGACCATGTCGATGCCGGCCATCTGCCGGAACATCTCGCCGGCTAGATGCGTCGTGCCGCCGGTGCCAGCCGATCCGAAATTGAGTTTTCCGGGATTCTGCTTGGCGTAGGCCACGAACTCCGCGACGGTTTTCGCGGGCACGGAAGGATGGACTTCCATCAGCACCGGCAGGTCGGTGATAACAGCCAGCATCCGGAAATCCTTCGCCGGATCATATGGCAGCTTCTTGTAAAGCTGCGGGTTGAGCACGACGATCGAGGCCGCGGTGAAGAACAGCGTGTAGCCGTCGGGCTCGGCGCGCGCCGCCACTTCAGCGCCGATCGCGCCCTGCGCACCGGCCTTGTTCTCGACCACGACCGTCTGCTTGAGATCGCGGGAAAGATAATCGCCGACCATGCGGCCGAGCACGTCGGTCGGACCGCCCGCGGCATAGGGCACCACCAGCTTGATCGGGCGCGTCGGATATTCCGCTGCATGGGCTTGCGGTGCCGTGCAGGCGAGCGCGCAGGCCAGCGCCGACAGTTTCAGCCAGTTCATTTGCTTTTCCTCAGGTTTTTTTTGTGGGCCGGACAGTAGCGGATTTCCTGCAATCAACCGAGCCACCATTTCCCGGCCACGAGGACGACCTCGCCAAACACCACGCCGGCAAAAATCGAGCGCCGCGTCAGCATGAACACCACAAAGCCAGACGCCACCGCGCCATAACGCAGCCAGTCCGGCACGGCGGCCAGCGCGCCGGGCGGTTGCACCAGGATCTGGGCGATCACGCCGGCGAGAATGGCAGTCGCCACCGCCCTCACCCACACCAGGATTTCCGAGCCCTCGTCGACGCCGGCACCGAACCAAAGACCTGCCATGCGCCAGACCTCGTTGGGCAGGAAGCCCGCGAGCACCAGCACCAGCAGCGCTTGCGGATTGCCGAAAAACTCGCTCATGCGGTCGCCCTGTCCCGCCACCAGTGCACGCCATAGGCGATGCTGCCGGCGATGACGCCGCTGATCAGGATGTCGACGCCGGTGTGCAACTGGGAGATCAGCGGAAACAGCGCGATCCCCAGCACGAGCGCGAGCACATCCGATACCTGCCGGCAGTTGCGCGCGGTCGAGAGCAGGAAGGCCAACGGCGTCAGCAGCAGGATCGCCGCCCCAAACAGCGGCGGCAGGTTGGCAGCCAGGCCGTAGCCGAGCGTGGTCGCGACCATGCAGACCAACAGAAGTCCGCAGCCGAGCCCGTGCGTGAACGTAATCCGCCGCTCGCGCGGGACCTTTGGCGATAGCCGGTAGCATTCGACCCACAGCGTGACGGCGATGAAATGCGTCACCAGCACAAGATGACGACGCTTCGTCTGCGGCGTCTTCAGCAGCGGCAGCACCGACACCACCATGGGAAACAACCGGATCGCACTCACCGTCACCGCGATCGCGGCCTGTACGGCGGTCGCGCCGGAGCCCAGCGTCGAGATCAGGATGATTTGCGCCGGACCGGCCCAAACCAAAAGCGTCGAGCCGAGCACCCAGCCCAGGCTGAAGTTGCTGTCATGGGCCAGCGCGCCGATGCCGACATA
>CADEDX010000755.1 GCA_902826195.1 uncultured Bradyrhizobium sp.
TTGAGCTGCGGATCGATGTTTGCGGTGCGCGCGACGGTCTCGTCGAGCAATTCTTTGGCCGTGACGTCCTTTTTCCGAACCAGATCCGCAAGGCCGACCGCGTCGTAGTTGCCGTATTCCTTGAAAGCCATGCGGTTACCTCGCTTGCGCAGCCGGTTCGCGGACCGCCTGCGCGGGGTTCAAGACGAACTGAGTTTAGCAAGCGTAGTCCAGATGAGCGTAGCGACATCCGGGGTGGTTCATTCCCACATATCGCTGCGCTCATGCGGGCTTTCGCCGAACCGATTCAACCGAGTACGTCCTGGTTGATCACGTTCTGCCGTAGCGGATCGCCATCCAGCACGCTCAGAATATTGCGGGCGGTCTGCTCGCTCATGCGGTCCACGGCTTCCACGGTGACGCCCGCAACGTGCGGCGCCGTGATGACGTTGGGGAGCGAGAGCAGCGTTTGACCGGCCGGCGGTGGTTCCTGCTCGAAGACGTCGAGACCGGCGCCGGCGAGCTTGCCCGAAGTCAGCGCATCGTACAGCGCGGCTTCGTCGACGATGCCGCCGCGCGCGGTGTTGACCAGATAGGCGGTTGGCTTCAGGCGCTTCAGCCGGTCGGCATTGAACATGCCGATCGTCTCCGGATTCTTCGGGCAGTGGATGCTGACGAAATCGGCGCGCGGCAGCGCGGCGTCGAGATCGGTGACCGGCGCGCAGCCGGCGGCCTTGATGTCGGCGGCCGGCTTGTAGGGGTCGAAGATCAGGACGTTCATTTCCATCGCGAGGCACCGTTTTGCGGTGCGGCTGCCGATGCGGCCGAATCCCACGATCAAAATGGTCTTGCCGTAGAGGTCGAAGGGCAGCATGCCGAGCCGCTCGGGCCAGCGGTTGTCGCGGACCAGCGCATGCATTTCGCTGGCGCGCTTGGCGAGCGTCAGCATCATGAACATGGCGCATTCGGCCACCGACGGCGAGTTCGCCGTGCCTGCGACCATCAGCGGGACCTTGCGGCGGCTCAGCGCCGGGACGTCGACGGCGTCGAACCCGACCCCGATGCGGGTCACGACCAGCATGTCCTTCGAGGACTCGAGTTCGGGGTCGCCGAAGCGGGTGCCGCCGAGGGCTACGCCGTGCACCGGCGCATGCTCCTTCAGCTTGGCGTTGAAATCCGCCTGCGATATCATGTTTGGAAATTCAACGAGATCGATGTCGTCCCGCGCGTTGAGCAGCGCTCTTCCCTGCTGCGACATCGATTCCGTGATGAAGATTTTCTTCTTGTTGGTCGCCATTTCCTGCCCTTGAGCCCTGCAATTGCGCCGTCAAAGGACGGCGCCGGAGGCCTCATTTAGCAGGTGCATGTTATTGAGGTCCACAGCCAATCGGAGCGGGCCGCCATCCTGCGCGCCGGCGTTGGGATTGACCCGGCCGCACACCTGCGTGCCCTCCATCGTGAAATAGATCAGCGTCTCCATTCCCATCGGCTCGGTGACATCGAGCACGGTGTCGAAGGTCTCCACGCCGGCCTCCGCATGCTGCTTGGCCTCGGTGATGTGCTCGGGCCGCAGCCCGAGCAGCAGCTTGTCCGATCGCGGGACGTTCTGGTAGCGCGCGGCGCGGGCCGGCGGCAACGGGAAGACGATGCGGTCGGTCAGGCGGACATGCAGCTTGCCGGCGATTTCCTCCAGCCGGCACGGGATGAAATTCATCGCCGGCGAGCCGATGAAGCTGGCGACGAATTTCGTCGCGGGCTTGTGATAGAGCTCGTTCGGCGTGCCGATCTGCTCGATACGGCCGTGGTTCATCACCACCACGCGATCGGCCAGCGTCATCGCCTCGACCTGGTCGTGGGTGACGTAGACGGTGGTGGTACGGACCTTCTGGTGCACCTTCTTGATCTCGATCCGCATCTGCACGCGCAGCTTGGCGTCGAGGTTGGACAGCGGCTCGTCGAACAGGAAAACCTTTGGGTTACGCACGATGGCGCGGCCCATCGCGACGCGCTGGCGCTGGCCGCCGGACAATTGCTTAGGCTTGCGATCGACCAACTCGACGATGTCGAGCATGCGGGCGGCTTCGTCGACGCGGCTCTTGATCTCCGCCTTGGGATAGCGCTTCAGCCGCAATCCGAACGACATGTTCTCGGCGACCGTCATGTGCGGGTAGAGCGCGTAGTTCTGGAACACCATCGCGATATCGCGATCCTTCGGCGGTACGTCGTTGATAACGTCGCCGCCGATCATGATGTCGCCGTCGGAAATGTCTTCCAGGCCCGCGATCATCCGCAGCGTCGTCGACTTGCCGCAGCCCGACGGCCCGACCAGCACGACGAACTCCTTGTCGGCGATGTCGAGATCGATCCCGCGCACCGCCAGCGTGTCGTCGTATTTCTTCACCACCTTGCGCAGCGTGACCTGAGCCATCGGCCCTTACCTCCCCTTTCGTACCCGGGCTCAGCCCTTGGTCGCGCCGGCGGTCAGGCCGGCGATGTAATAGTCCATCAGGAACGCGTAGATGATCAGCGGCGGGGCTGCACCGAGCAGCGCGCCGGTCATGATCTGTCCCCAGTTGAACACGTCGCCCTTGATCAGCGACGTGATGATCCCGACCGGCAGCACGAGTTGGTCGGCCGAGGTCGTGAATGCGAGCGGATAGAGGAACTGCGCCCAGGAGACGGTGAAGGCGAAGATCGTCGCCGCGATGATCCCGGGCAGCGCCACGGGGATGAAGATCTTGGTCAGCATCTGCCAGTAGTTGGCGCCGTCGATCAGCGCCGCCTCGTCCAGCTCCTTCGGGATCGATGCGAAATACCCGATCATGATCCAGGTGCAGAACGGCACGGTCAGGGTCGGATAGATGATGATCAGGACCCACCAGTTGTTGATCAGCTGGATGTCGGTCCACTCGTTGACGAAGGCGAAGATCTTGAACAGCGGGATGAACAGCAGGGTCT
>CADEDX010000756.1 GCA_902826195.1 uncultured Bradyrhizobium sp.
GGCTGCTCAGCGCATGCGGGTTGCCTTCGAAAGTGTCGGAGCAGACGAGGGTGCCTTGCTCGGAGGCTGTCAGCTAGACATTCAGGCGGAGCTCGCTTCCATGTTTGGGTTAGGCGCGGGACAGGATGTAGTTTGCACGCAAATATCGACTTACTTCCGAGGGCGGTGTCTCGCGTTCGCGGAGTACAGTCGTCGGCAGGCGAGAGATCACATTCAGTTCCGACGTGCGCGACAAGGCCGAAATGATCTCATCGGCAAGAACTTCGCCAACTATCGGATTCTCGGGCGGATCGGCCCGTTCTGCAAACGGGATTACCGCTATGGTCGGGCGCAACTGGGGTATCGATTTTGCATGAGGCTCAATCACCGGCCGGGGTCCTGGTGGGCCAACGCGATATGCGCGCACCGGCTGCTGAACATGCTTCAGGAAGCATGAGCCTAAATCTTCGATGTCCGCATCTAGAACCGGTGTAAGCTGGTCGCGGACGTCCGCCGAAACGACGATCTCGCCCGGTCCAGCTAGTCCAGTCAGTCGAGCGGCAAGATTCACCCCGGACCCGTAAACGTCGTGATCGTCCGCCAGCAAATGGCCGAAGTGCACTCCTATGCGAAGCAATATTTGCTGGTTGGGCGGCACGCCTTCGTTGGCGCTTGCGCCGGCGCGCTGTAGAGCAAAAGCTGCCTTCACTGCCGGTGGTACAACGGGGAACTCGAGCAATAGGCCGTCGCCGTGGCTCTTGACGAGACGACCCCGATGGGGTGGCAAGATATCCTTTTCTACGACTCCTACGAGTTGTCGCCATCGTCGCACTGAATCATTTTCGTTTTCCTCCATGAGTCGAACAGACTCGACGACGTCGACGAACAATAGGGTGCGCACCACCCATTCAGGGTCATCAAAAGCACTGGGGAGATCGTTTTGAACCATCTGCCGCGCGGACATTTTGAGGAAACGCGACTAGTTTCCGACACGGTCTTGTTGATAGCAAGGCCAAACATTTCCAAATGGGGTCCGGAAATCAGACCGTCACTTGAGGCTCCGGCAATCTCCGACCTCGGTTTCCGAGCACGCTCGCCCTCTTTGCCCAAACCTGATATGAAGTGGTTCACATTTCACGCATTTGAACTTTCCGTGGCTTTACCCTACGAGCCGGCTCTGATGCAAATATACCGTTTGGGAGCGCTTGGCGTTCAGAACGATAAGAAGTCTCGATGCGTCTCCCCTTCTTCTACGGCTGGCTGATCGTTGCGGTGACGTTCGTCACCATGGCGATCGGCGTCAATGCGCGCACCGCGTTCTCGCTGTTTTTCCCGCCGATCATTTCCGAGTTCGGCTGGGAGCGCGGCGTCACCGCCGGTGCGTTCTCCTTCGGCTTCGTGGCTTCAGCCATTGCCAGCCCGCTGATCGGGCGCATGATGGACCGGTTTGGTCCGCGCGCGGTGATGGAACTCGGCGTCGCGCTGATGGGCGGCGGGCTATTGCTCGCGCCGCTGACGACGCAGCCCTGGCATCTCTATCTCACGATCGGCGTGCTGGTCGGCGCGGGAAGCGTCTGCCTCGGCTATTCCGGCCAATCGCTGTTTTTGCCGAACTGGTTCATCCGCCGCCGCGGGCTTGCCATAGGCCTCGCCTTTGCCGGCGTCGGAATCGGCTCGGTGACGTTGCTGCCCTGGGTGCAGCACATGATCGAGCAGACCGGCTGGCGCACCGCCTGCACCGCGATGGGTATTCTCATTCTCGTCGTGCTGGCGCCGATCAATTTTCTGCTGCGCAGGCGGCCCGAGGATATCGGCCTGCTCCCCGATGGCGACGCCGCGCCGTCGGCGACATCGGCCGCCCCTCGCTCTAACGTCGTCGATCCGGTGTGGGCCGGCACCGACTGGACGCTGCGCCGCGCACTGCGCACCGCGCGATTCTGGTGGATCTCGCTCGGTTATTTCTGCGGCTTGTACATCTGGTACGCGGTGCAGGTGCACCAGACCAAATTCCTGCTCGACGTCGGCTTTTCCGCCAACGTCGCGGTGTGGGCGCTCGGCGTCGTCAGCCTGCTCGGCATTCCCGGCCAGATCTGGCTCGGGCATCTTTCGGACCGGATCGGCCGCGAATGGATCTGGGCCATCAGTTGCCTGGGTTTTGCGATCTGCTTCGCCGCGCTGATCGCGCTGAAATTCGCGCCCGTGCTGCCGCTGGTCTATCTCATGATCTTCACGCAGGGCGCGCTCGGCTACGGCCTGACCTCGGTGATGGGCGCGGTGGTGCTGGAAATTTTTCAGGGCAAGCAATACGGCAGCATTTTTGGCACCATCATGCTGGCGGCGCTGGCCGGCGGCGCAGCGGGCCCGTGGGCGACCGGGCTGCTGTACGATCTTTCCGGGAGCTACACCTCGGCGTTTGCCCTCGGCATCGCCGTCAGCCTCTTGTCGGCGATCGCGATCTGGCGCGCGTCTCCGGGCAAGGTGAGGGCGGTCGCGGGACAGATGCATAAGGCGCAGACCAGCGGCGGCGCGGCTTAGCGCTAGCTTCGTCCGGTTGAGGAGCAGATTGATCTCCCAGGGCGACTGACGTTCACGGACAGAACGTCATCAGGTCCTCGCCGACAACGACGGCGCCCTCGTATTTCTTTCGGGTTGCGTCAATGAGCTCCTGTACCGTCGGCGGCGCGTTGAGGCGGTCGCCGATCAGCACGAGGTGACTGTAGACGGCAAGCAAGGGCGTACATCTTGCGAAGACGCGCGCGGCGTCGGTCGGCGTCGAGTGATGACCCACGACGCGGCGAATACGTTCGATGTCCATCGAAGCGGGCCTTGCCAAGGCGACCTCGTGAATCAGGAGGTCGACGCCATCGGCGTGAGCGATAAGGTTCTCGCAATAGCGCGTGTCGCCGGACGGCACGGCCGATTTTCCTGCGCAGCCGAAGCGATAACCGAAGGCCAGC
>CADEDX010000757.1 GCA_902826195.1 uncultured Bradyrhizobium sp.
AGCTCTGGCGGCGGCCGTTGCCGGTCGGCTTCATGTTCATCAGCCGCGCGTTCTGGCGGTCCTGCATGTAGCCGACCAGAATGCCGTCCTCGATCAGCACGGTGCGGTTGGTCGGCGTGCCCTCGTCGTCGATCGAGAGCGAACCGCGCCGCGAGGCCATGGTGCCGTCGTCGACGACCGTGACGCCCTTGGCCGCGACCTGCTTGCCCATCAGGCCCGCGAAGGCCGACGTCTGCTTGCGATTGAAATCCCCTTCGAGGCCGTGGCCGACCGCTTCATGCAGCATCACGCCGGGCCAGCCGGCGCCGAGCACCACGTCCATTTCGCCGGCCGGTGCGGGCACCGATTCCAGATTGACCAGCGCCTCGCGGATCGCGCCGTCGGCCGCCTCGCGCCATGCCTTGGTCTCGATGAAACGCGCATAGCCCTCGCGGCCGCCATAGCCCTTGCTGCCGCTCTCCTGCCGGTCGCCTTGCCCTGCGACCACGGAAATATTGACCCGCACCAGCGGGCGGATGTCGCGATAGCTCTCGCCGTCGGGGCGCAGGATTTCGACCACCTGCCAGGTGGCGCTCAGGCTGATGGACGCCTGCCGCACCCGCGGGTCCTTGTCGCGGACATAGGCGTCGATCTCGGCCAGCAGTTTCACCTTGGCCTCGAAGCCCGGCGCTTCCAGCGGATTGTCGTCGCCGTAAAGCCGCACATTGGTATGCGCCGGCGCGGCGGCGAAATTTCCGCTATAGCCGCCGCGCACCGCCGCCACCGCATCCGCCGCGCGAATCAGCGCCGGCAGGGACACGTCGGAAGAATGCGCATAGCCGACCGCGTCGTCCTTCACCGCGCGCAGGCCAAACCCCTGGCTGGTGTCATAGGTCGCCTGCTTCAGCCGGCCGTTGTCAAAGCCGAGCGCTTCGGTCTGGCCATATTCCAGAAACAGCTCGCCATCGTCAGCGCCGGCCAAGCCCCGCGTAATCTCGCGACGGACGGCATCGCGGTCGAGATTGGCGCGGTCTAGAAGGGAGGTTGTCGCGGGATTGGTCATGCAGGCTCCGATTCAGCGCAAATGCCGGGGTCGTACCCGCTCTCAGGGACGACAATCGCCCGAAGATAGTCATGCGCGCAACGAAAGGGGAGGCCCCTCACGGCAGCTTGTCATACCCCTCGCCGAGCCCGTTCAGGCTGAGCGGAAAGCCGATGCCCTCTTCGGGCGTCTCAAAGATGATGAAAGTTGCGGTTTTGGCGCCCCGGAGCTGGCCGAGCAGCTTCTCGTCCATGACCACCTCGGCCACGCACCCGTTCGGCAGGCATCGGACAAACCCGGCGCGGCCGACATCCTGATTATCCAGCTTCAGCCCGAGTCCCGACGGCAGCAGCACGCCGAGCGGCGCGACCACCCGCATCAGCTTGCTTTTCTGGTCGGCCGTCTTCAGCACGATCACGGTAAGGCCGGCATTGGAGCGGTCCTCGGCTACCACGCTCTGGATCAGGGCGCATTGCTCGCCCTGGGAGCCCGGCGGGGTGTCGCAGCGGATCTGCCAGTCGCCATGGACCGAGCGCACTGCTCCTTGCGCGCTGGCGGCCTGGGTCAGGCCCAGCATGAGGCCTGCGGCGAGCAGGCCAGCCAGCCAGCGGGCCGGTTCCCGGCCAACTCCCGCCTGATGTTTTGAACGCCCCATGTGGGTCGATCCTTTTGTCGATTTCCGGCGATGACGGGGAGATTTCCGGCCCGTACCGCCAAGCCTGCTTTGTAACTGGACTGATCCGGACTGATACGCAATGACGGCGCCTTGAAGGCGGTCCGCGGCCAATCCACGCGGTCCGGCACCAGGCCTTTAGCCTTACCGAATCAGGCCATCCGGGGCCGCTGCGCCTGTGCCTACATCCGGCAATCGGACTGTCAAGCGCCGAAGCCCCGCCGCGCGGCCGGGACTGCCTGATTTACCGGGAAAATCCGACATAAGGCGAATAGCAGGTGACGCATGGCTTTGTGCCTTACTACTGCATTGCGAGCGCCTTGGAATTATGGTTTGAGAGGCTGGATTTCGACGCGTTCTAACGATCTGGCCTGCGTACTTTTGAAGCTGAACTTCCAAAGTACCCTAAATGGGCCGTTTGTGAGGGCGGATCGTGCGGCATTTTTCGCTATTCGGCGAAAGTGCTTTGGGGACTTATTCAAGGGAGCGCGAGCGGCATGAAGATGTCGAGTGGCCAGATGGGCCGGCGATTGCTGGGGTTTTTGGTGGCGGGCATGACGCTTGCCGCCGGCGGGACGGCTTTGGCGGCGCAGCCCAAGCCGTGGGAAATCACGCTGCAGGACGCCGCGACCCCGGTGATGGAAAACATCATCAGCTTCCATAATCTGCTGGTGTGGATCATCACGATCATCACGTTGTTCGTGCTGGTGCTTCTGGTCATCGTGGTGGTGAAGTTCAACGCCAAGGCCAACCCGGTCCCCTCCAAGACCACCCACAACACCCTAATCGAGGTGGCCTGGACGCTGATCCCGGTGCTGATCCTGGTCGCCATCGCGGTCCCGTCGTTCCGCCTGCTGTTCCAGCAGCTCGACATTCCGAAGGCGGACCTCACGGTGAAGGTCACCGGCAAGCAGTGGTACTGGAGCTACGCCTATCCCGATAACGGCAAGTTTGAGTTCGACTCGCTGATGGCGGCCGACAAGCAGCCGCGCCTGCTCGGCGTCGACAACGAGATGGTGGTGCCGGTCAACAAGGTGATTCGCGTACAGACCACCGGTGCCGACGTCATTCACGCGTTCGCGGTGCCGTCGTTCGGCATCAAGATCGACTCGATCCCCGGCCGCCTGAACGAGACCTGGTTCAAGGCCCTCAAGACCGGCATGTATTACGGCCAGTGCTCCGAACTGTGCGGCAAGGACCACGCCTTCATGCCGATCGCGGT
>CADEDX010000758.1 GCA_902826195.1 uncultured Bradyrhizobium sp.
CGGTACAGAGAAAATCCTATCATCTCGTGCTGATGGACATGATGATGCCTGAGATGGACGGCGTCGCCGCGACCAAGGCGATCCGGAATCTCACCGGACTGGAGCGTACGGTCCCGATCGTTGCCCTGACCGCCAATGCCTTGGCCGGGCAAAGCGAAATCTGCTTCGCGGCCGGCATGAACGGCTTCCTGACAAAGCCGATCCAGCCCGATGAACTCTATGAAGCCGTGCGATGCTGGGGCGTTGCCGGTGCGGCGGGGGTCTGAGCTTCCAGGCAAACGCGGTCTGGCACACCATTTCAGGATAGTGCCCATCTGCGGGGGCCAGAGCTGAAGCACGAGACCGTCACGCCGCCAGGCTCGCGCGGGGAACCTGGGATCGATTTCGTTCACTGCGCTCCTTCAACGTTTGGCGATTTCCCGATAGAGCGCCTCGGGACTTACTCCGATTTCGTTGGCAACAAGTTTCCATTCGCCCTTCACCGGATAGGCGCCGTTCCATGCGATCCATGCATCGAACCTCCCGGCAACCGTTCTCAACGATAGAATCTCCGATCGCAGTCTCGCGCTTTGTAGCTCCTGCGCGAGATAATTAGCCCACACGTCGCTGAACTCTGGGCTCTTCGCGAGCAGCTTCTTGAAGCTTGCCTTCGCGTAAGCACGGGTCTCGGTCGCGCCGAATGCTACGGCGTCGCAATGATAGGTTTCGGAGTACAGGGACGCTTCGGCCAAGATTGATCCCCGGCCCGCTCGTTGCAGGATCAGAATAGATCCATCGCTCTGATGCCGCACCAAATGGACCGAGCCCGTCAGCACGAAATGCATTTCCTTTACGGCATCCCCGCGATGAAACAGAAACTGACCTCCTGCGATGTGCCGCTGCCGGGCGCGCAGGCCCTTCAAAAATGGTTCCATGTATGCCGACATGATCATTATCATGTCTGGAAAGTCTGTGATGTGGCAAGGGGTCATCTGCATCTTGCTTGCGCTCAGTCTAACCTTCGCCACCTTCATCACCGGGCGCGAAGGCTGGCCAAAAGCGAGGCCGCGGCTCATTTCGGATTTTTAGGAGGACAGATATGCGAATCCTGGTAGCCATAGCTGCCGCTGTTTTAGCTGCCACCAGCGCAACCTTTGCTGTCGCTCAGCATCGACACCACCATGATGCGTCTTCCCCTGCTGCTCCAGACGCCCGGCAAATTGTGAAGTTTCCTGCGGCAATGGTCGAGCACACGCTGGCAAACATGCGCGATCATCTTCTCGCCCTGCAGGAAATTCAATCCCATCTCGGCATGGGTCGCACGGACGCTGCTGCCAAGATCGCGGAAACAAGGCTCGGAATGTCGTCGCTCGGGCTGCACGACGCTGCGGAAGTTTCGAAATATATGCCGCAGGGAATGCAGGACGCCGGCACAGCGATGCACCGGGCGGCTAGTCGGTTTGCAATTACGGCTCAGGAAGCAGGTGTTACCGGCGATCTAAAGCCGGTGTTTGCAGGGCTTGCGGAGGTAACGGCTCAATGCGTCGGCTGTCACGCAGGCTACCGGATAAAATAGCTGCCCCAAACGTCCGCATGAACAGCGGGACCGCTAAAGTGCGCAACGCACACGATATTCAGGCACCACTCGGGTTACGCTATTGTAGAACTCGTGCACCGCACCTCGCCGTTGGTGCCCGTTTCGCGGACTGCGCAAATTGCATCAAAAGCAGACTGAAGGTTCTTTCTCAGGCTGGCTGCTGATTCAGGAACATTACTATCTCCTCCGGATAAGGCCTTCGAGCTTCACAGCTTCAGCAACAGAATTCGAGATCGTGCCGTATTTGCGGACATTCGTATGTAGGAGCTCAAGGCGCTGATCGGTTTCGTCCGTATCGACGATGAGTTCATAGTTGACCGAAACCATCTTCGGCGGACTGTCTTGCCGGATGCCGTGAAGCTTCACTTCCACGTCTCGCAGATCGAACTTGATCATCGGCGTCACCCGCTCGATGCCCTTGATCATACAGGCGGCGATAGCGGCAAGGAACAGTTCCGCCGGATTGAAGGCATGCGGCCGGCCGCCGACGTCGGTATCGAGGAATCTCAGCTTCTTTGGCATAGGCGACGCTGCCATGCGAATCGACCCGCCTGGCGCCAACCCGGTATTCGAGCATAGGTCGCATCAGGCCGCGAGCCAACGCGCGAGGTCGTCCGGCTTGGGCAGGCCGCCCGCATGCACCACCTTACCATCGACCACGATCCCCGGCGTGGACGCGATCCCGTAGCTGGCGATGGCCGCGTAGTCGGTCACCTTTTCAATGGTAACGGGAACACTAAGCTTGTCGGCTTCGGCCTGAACCATCTCGATCGTCGCGGTGCAACGTTTGCAGCCGGGACCGAGAACCTTGACTTCCTTCATGGATATTCTCCGTTAGTCTAGCTCATCAGAACAGCGCGTTAAAAACGAAACCGACCGCCAGAATGCCGGTCCCGACAACACCTACGAATACGGCGATCAGGCGAATCGTGAGGACCTTGCGGAGGATGATCATCTCCGGGAGCGACAGCGCGATCACCGACATCATGAAGGCGAGCACGGTGCCAAGCGCGGCCCCCTTTGTGATGAGCGCCTCAACCACGGGGATGATACCGGCGGCGTTCGAATACATGGGAATGCCGATCAGCACCGCTGCCGGCACTGACCACCAGGCGTCCCGTCCCATGATCGACGCCAGCAGGACCGACGGCACATAGCCGTGGATGAATGCACCGGCGGCGATGCCGGCAATGATCCAGGGCCACACCTTGCCGACAATCTCCCTAACCGCATCGATTCCCGCCTTGATGCGATCGATCACAGTGAGTGCCTGCGGCTCGAGATCGACCGCACTCGACCTGATGCTGCGAACCCATTCCTCCAGCCAATGCTCGAGA
>CADEDX010000759.1 GCA_902826195.1 uncultured Bradyrhizobium sp.
AGAATCATCGAGGGAATCATAGCAGCGCAATGGCGTTTTCACACAGCCAGGGTCATTTTCGGAAGCCTGCGGACGCAGATGCGTATTCCGCCGTAGCCTCAGCAACGGACATCAGGCGCCAAGACGGTCACGTACTAAAAGTGCCAACAACGGGCATACCGGCAAGAAACGCGCTTGGCGGATGTGAACGGGCTCACACACGGCAACGCCGCGGCCGGCGTATCTTTTACTGAATATCGACTTTAGTATTTCAGCCGTTTGAACGCAGCGCGTATGTTCTCAAAGTAGATTGTGCCGTTTGCGTTTGTCGGTGATACTGGGATATTAAGCGCGATCTTGACCAAATCGAGGTGCTCTCATGCTCTCACGCGGAAGCGCGTTGCTCAAGGTTGCTTCGACCACCCTCCATCATCTGCTACATTCAACTAAAACATCGCCGCCGCAGTCCGAAGCCCTTCTGTCACGAAATTACGACAGGCCCAGACTGCTATTTTTGCACCCGAAGACCCTGGTCGATTCTTGGCCGTTCACAGTCGACACCTTGGGTGAGATCGTTAAAGCTCCCAGCGCGGTATACCCAATTCTGGCGAGTGTCGTCTCTGATCTGCCGCTGCAAATTGAAATGTTCGATGGTTACGTAACGAGGGAGAGCTTCGCAAACTACAAACGGAGACTGCGACAGGCGGACGTGATCGCAATTTCAATGATGTCTCCCCTGAAAGCGCTGGATACCGAGCTGACCATCCGTCTGGCCAAGGCGCTAAATCCGAACGTCGTGATCATCCTTGGCGGCAATCATGCTTCGGCCTTCCCCGAACGCTGGATCGAGTGTGGAGTTGATTATGTCGTTGTTGGGGAGGGCGAGGTGGCATTTCGCGAGCTTATGCAGGCCATCGTCTCGCGCAGCAGCGCCTTTGATCACCTTCCGAATCTTGTCTACCGAGATCACGGCCGCGCCAAGGCAACGGGCGTCAAAGCACCTAAAGTTGACCTGAACCGTGTGCCGGTGCCGCGATGGGATCTGTTCAATTTGCGTCCCTATGGTTTAGGATTGCAGTCCGGCGGCTTGACGGCTGCTGTCGAGGTCTCGCGTGGTTGCCCGCACCGTTGCGACTTCTGCAATATCAACACTTTCTGGAACTATCGGCAGGATTACAAGTCCGTCGAGCGGGTTTGCGATGAATTAGAAAAGCTGCATGGTCTCGGCGTGAGAGAGTTCATTTTTACAGATGATAATTTTGCCCAAGATCATCGACACACCAAACGCCTCTTCGAAGAAATGATTCGCCGCGACCTTCGCATGCGCTTTGGCTCGTTCATGCGCGGCGACACCGTCAACAGGAATCCTGAGCTCGTTGAATTGGCCGCTCGGGCGGGATTGTCTTTCTGTCTCATGGGTATCGAGACGCTTGATCCAGAATGGCTCAAGAGCCATCGAAAGGGGGTACGGGCGGACGATGCTGTATCGATGTACAAGAACGTTTATGGCGTCCTGCGGCGCAACGGTGTTTTTGTCATCGGGTTGTTCATTACACCGCCTGAGGCGGCTAATGGCCAGGTTTCGGGACGTGGCGCAGACGGCGTCGTATGTGATGCCCACTACACTGCCGATCTTGTCGCCACCAAGGGCAGCGCACTGTTTATAGACCTCAGCAAACGCGGCGCCGTTGGCAAGGATATGTTCTATCATGATTGGAACCTTTCAAGCATAAAGCTGCCGGACGGACCGTCTCAAGGTAGCCAAACATTGCTTGGCTCATTGTGGGTTTGGAACACGTTTGCTATTAGGACGGCACTGATCGGGCCTCCACTTCTCAGACGCTTTCGCTGGCGCAACGTAGGCGTCCTCGCGGAAAGGGTCCTTTGTACCTCTTGGGCTGACATAAGACGCTTCCGGATGGCGAAAGATAAAACTTTGCCCCTTGAGCTACGCCAGCACCAGATCGTCAACAGTGTGGTCGCTCCTGGTTCTGTCCGAAGACTGATCAAAGCGCGGTGGTTCAAGAGTCCGTTATCTCTGCGCAATAGCATTTGGTCTGCACAGCTAACGCAAAGGACCCGCACTGCTGAGCCGGTAGAAGGCGGCCCTTTTCGTGAGAGTTTCCATGCGACCGATCGATCTGCTGAAGAGGTTCAGGAAAGCTCGTCCAGCATTTGACGAGCCATGCGCAGATCGCGAGTCGATGAGCCTTCGTCGAACGTAAGGTAAATGGCAGCAAGCTCTTCCCGAGCTTTCGTGCGTTCCAATCCTTGACGGCGCCAGGATCGGCAGAGACTCATGGTCGCACGGAGAGCAAGTGATTTGGCTTTTTGACCTACTGCGAGTTCCAATGCCTTGCGAAAAAAATATTCTGGATGCGCGTTACTCTCGGCGACTTGGGCTTGCCTGCTCAACAACTCTCCGGTCAGTCGATAAAGCTCGGGCTGCCACCAGCCTTCGCCCGTACGTTCAACAATCGCGATCATCTCCGCGAGCGGGCCCAGCCCATCAGCGGGCTGCCCAGCCGCGATGCACGCCTCCGCGAAGCAGCATGTGAAATAGGGAGCATAGACGCGGGCCCCGGTCTTGTGCCAACCGTCGAGACCTTCACGCAACTCCGTTATTCCGACCGCTGCTTGCTCGCCCTCATCTGCGAGCGCCCATCCGCGCATGATACGGCCGCTTGCCAGCCAGAATGGAAAATCGTGCTGCTGGCATAGGGCCACACATTCCTCGGCAAGATCACGCGTCATGCTTACTTCGCCACGTAGCTGGTAAAGTACGGCGGAAAAACTCAACGCCCACGCCAGCGTATATGGATGATCCACCTCGCGGGCTCGCGCCAGCGCTTGCCCTGTCGTTGCCGCCGAGCGATCCGGGTAGCCCGTGAGCCAAGCGATCAAAGCGCCGAGACATAACGCGCTCGTTGC
>CADEDX010000760.1 GCA_902826195.1 uncultured Bradyrhizobium sp.
TGCGCGAATTTACGCGAGCCCGAGCTGTTGAACTTGAAGTTGACGATCGGCTCATTGGTGCGCTGGTCGAAACCCGGCTGCGCATCGGTGAGGTCGGCGCCCGAAACCAGCACCTGCGTCTTGACGACGTACGGCACTTTCGGTGACGCCTCGCTCATCAGGACTTCCGAGCCGGCCGGCACGCGTCCCTGCTGAGCCTGATCCGGCGAGATCGACGGATCGACCATCCGGAATTCCATCTTGGCGGTCGTACCAAGAATGCGCTTCAACTCGGTCGGATCCTGCAAGCCCGGCACCTGAACAAGGATTCGGTCGGTGCCTTGGCGCTGGATCAGCGGCTCGACCGTGCCGAGCTGGTTGATGCGGCGCTCGACGATCTGAATCGATTGTTCGATGGTCTGCCGGATACGGTCGGTGATGGCGGCCTGCGGCACCGTAAGACGGATCAGCCCGCCGCCGGCATCCGCAACTTCGAGACTGCGCTGCCCGGAGGAGCCGAGCAGGCCGCCGAGCGGCTGTGACAATTCACGCAGCTTGGGAAGCGCTGCCCCAAGGTCGGTATCCTTGACGCGGACTTCGACCGCGTCGGCTCGCGCGGAAAGGCCGGTGTAGCCGATCTTGGCCTCGCGCAGCACGCGACGGACTTCGTCACGCACCTGATCGAGCTTTTCCTTCTTCACGTAGTTGGAGTCGACTTCGAGCAGCAGATACGAGCCGCCCTGCAGATCGAGGCCGAGCACGATGTGGCGCTGCGCCCAGACGGGCCAGGTCTTCACCCGCTCCTGGGGAAAGAAGTTCGGAACCGCGAACAGGCAGACCACGAGCGCGGTCAGAATGATCGCCAGCGCCTTCCACCGCGTGAAATACAACATCGAGTAGACCCGTCAGATCCAGGAAAAAGCGCCGGGCAAGGAGCGCGGAAAACTCAGCTCGCGGACGTCTCGTCCTTCTCAGCCTTTTCCTTTTCCTTGGCCTCGCCCTTCTCCTTGGCGGGCTCGCCCTTGGTGCGGACGCCCGAGATCATCTGCCGCATCTGCCGGACGCGGACTCCGTCCGAAATCTCGAACTCGATCTGGTCGTCGTCGACCACCTTGGTGACCTTGCCGACGAGGCCGCCGGAGGTGATGACGGTGTCGCCGCGGCGGATGTTTTTGACCAATTCCTGGTGGTCCTTCACCTTCTTCTGCTGTGGGCGCAGAATCAGGAAGTACATGATCACGAAGATCAGCGCGAACGGCAGCAGCGACATCAACATGCTGTTGGCATCGCCACCGGCCGCAGCCTGGGCGTACGCAGGGGTAATCAGCATTCGAACAATCCTCTGAGAAGGAAAAGAACCGGCCATGCCTGGGCTTAGCGCCTGGGGCAAATCGGCCGGTCCGGGCAAATTCGCGCGGACTATAGCGGCGGCCCGCCCAATTGCAACGTGGCCGGGCCCCTCATTTAGGCCGCTTGCAGGGGCTTCCAAGGCCCGTTAAGGCTGCGCGGTCAGGAACTGCGAAAATGTCAAAAAAACCCAAGAAAACAGCGCTTCGCGCGACCCCGAAAGCCGGCCGGCGCGGCCCCGCGAAAACCGCGACAAAACGTCCGGCAAATGCGCTCGACGGCGCCACCGCGGAGCGGATCGCTATCGCGCTGGAAGCCATCGCCGGCCATCTTTCGGCGGCCTCTCCGGCCGCATCCACCGCTGAGTCGTTCGGCGCCGCCGACGCCTTTGTCTGGCATCCGGACGGACGGCTTTCGCCGGTGCCGCGCGTCAGCCGCGTCGACCTCGGCCTGCTCAAGGGGATCGACCGGATGCGCGACATCCTGATCGATAACACCGAGCGTTTTGCCGACGGCCTGCCCGCCAACAACGCGCTGCTGTGGGGCGCGCGCGGCATGGGAAAATCGTCGCTGGTCAAAGCCACGCATGCCAATATCAACGTCGACCGCAAGCCGGCCGACCGGCTCAAGCTGATCGAAATTCATCGCGAGGACATCGAGAGCCTGCCCGGCCTGATGGATCTGCTGCGCAGCTCCGATTTCCGCTTCATCGTGTTCTGCGACGACCTCTCCTTCGACGGCAACGACGCCTCCTACAAATCGCTCAAGGCAGTGCTGGAAGGCGGTATCGAGGGACGCCCCGACAACGTCATCCTCTACGCCACCTCGAACCGTCGCCATCTGCTGGCGCGCGAGATGATCGAGAACGAGCGCTCGACCGCGATCAATCCGGGCGAAGCGGTGGAGGAGAAGGTATCGCTGTCGGACCGCTTTGGACTCTGGCTCGGTTTCCATCGCTGCAGCCAGGACGAATATCTCGCCATGGTGCGCAGCTATTGCGCGCATTTCGGCATCAAGATGGATGACGAAGCGCTGGAGCGCGAGGCGCTGGAATGGTCGACCACGCGCGGCTCCCGGTCCGGCCGCGTGGCCTGGCAATTCACGCAGGAACTGGCGGGACGGTTGGGCGTGAGGCTTTCGGGGAAGTAGGCTTCGTCGCGGAAGTAGTCGCAGTCGCGCCGCAACCTCTGACCGTCATCCTCCGCAAAGGCGGAGGATCCAGTACGCCGAGGCTTCTCGGCTCAATCTCAACTGCCCTGGAATACTGGATCGCACGCCTGCGCGGGCGACGACAGTGGGTGTGGATGCGTAGATGGGGTAACGGGCCGGCCGCCCGCTCGCTACGGCGCAATTTGGAAGCGCGCTCGCGAGCGGCCTATTGGCTGACAGGTGGTCGTCCCTCAAACTGATGGTGTCAATAACCGGAGTCGGGCATGCCCGCTCCAAGCATCATCGAGGGACGACCATGTACCATTATGCAGGAATCCGCAGTGACGCTCGCGGCATCGCCCAGCTGATGCGGCTGGTCTGGTTCCGCCCGGTGCACTGCAAGTCGATCGAGGCGCAGGAGACGCGTGCGGTT
>CADEDX010000761.1:0-1685 GCA_902826195.1 uncultured Bradyrhizobium sp.
CCGGATGCCGAGTTGCTCGAACACGTTGATCGCCGTCACGAAGGTCGAGCTGTCCGGCAAGTCCACAACCACGGTCTTGCCGTCGAGATCACGGATGCTCTGGATCGTCTTGGGCGCGAGGACGTGCATCTCCTCGTTGAACATCTTGGCGACATAAACGAACTGGTTGCGGATGTCCTTGGCAAAATCCTTGCGGTCGAGATAGGACAGCGTGTCCTTGCGCACGATGCCGGCATCGACACCGCGCAGCAGCAGGATGTCCGACACCGCCTGCACCGAACCGCGGCCCATCACCGGCAGGATTCGCAGATTGGTGCCGTTGTCGAGCACCGAAGCCAAATCGGCGCCGACCTGGGCGTAGGTCGAGCCAAACGAGCCGGTCACCAGACTCACCGTGTTGGCGTTGAGCTGGTTCGCCAGGTCTTTCTTGGTGGCGGTGCCGTACTTGAAGATGGTCTTGAAGGAATCGCTGACCGCGCCCGGATCGATGCCGCTGCGCACCGGGCCGAAGTGCTGCCACTGGCCGTTGGTGAAGCGCATCATCCGCATCTGCTCGATCGGTGCATGGTCGGACGGGCTGGTGTTGATCAAAATGCCCTGCACCATCATCGGCAGCTGGAGGCCCTTGAGCGAGCGCGCCTGCCGCATGAGGTTTTCGCGCGATAGATCGTCGCCGCAGTTCTTCAGGATCTCGATCACCGATTTGCTGACGAGATAGCCGAGCACCGCCTGGCCGTTGGTCTTGCTGATGCTCGGCACGTAGCGTTGCATGAAAGCGTTCCATTCCCGGAACGCCACCTCGCCGGCCGCAGCCGAGTCTTCGCCTTCGAGGCGGTAAGCCGCCGACAACACGCCTTCGGCATTTTGCGGACCCGCCGGCTGAATCACGGCGGTGTAGGAATTGGAGACCGAGGCAACGAAATGGTGCGGCCTCCAGCCGAGTTCGGCGTTTCGCTTGATCGCCATGGTGGCGAATTTCGGCGTGGTGAATTCGACGAAGACGTCGGCGCCCGAGGCCTTCAATTTGGCGAGCTGGGCCTCGATGTTGGGGTCGGTCACCTTGTAGGCGGCTTCAGCAATGATCGGGACCTTGCCGCCGAGGCCGTCCTTGAGGCCCTTGAGATATTCCTTGCCCATCCCGTCATCCTGATAGAGGACGGCGATCCGGCTGCGGTAATGGTTCTCGAGAATGTATTGCGCATAGATCTGGGCTTCGGCCGCGTAGGTCGGCAGGAAGCCCATGGTCCAGGGAAACTCCTGCGGCTGGTCCCAGGCTGCGGCGCCCGACAGCGCAAACAGCTGCGGCACCTTCTTCGAGTTCAGATAAGGCTGGATCGCCGCATTGGTGTTGGTGCCGATGGTGCCCAAGGTGAAAAGAACCTGGTCGTCCTCGACAAGCCTGCGCGTCAACTCCATGACCTTGATCGGGTCATAGGCATCGTCATAGGTGATCACGCTGACCTTGCGGCCGTTGACGCCGCCTTCGGCGTTGACCTTGTCCATATAGGCCGCAATGACTTTGGCGATGACGCCGTAGGCGGACGCCGGGCCGGTGAGAGGCGACGTCATGCCAATGCGGATTTCGTTGGCGGCCGGTGGAGCTGCGTGCGCACGGTCACCCATTGCCAGACCGGCCATCGCAGCCAGCGCCAGCGCGGCGCTGCGCCGCGGCGCAGTCAATAACC
>CADEDX010000761.1:1695-2895 GCA_902826195.1 uncultured Bradyrhizobium sp.
CGCAGGCTGCCGCGGGAGACAAGCCCGAAATGTGGCGCCTTTGCCCAATGAGTGTCGACGAGAAGCCGCATCCGCTTGCCCCTTTTGAGAGATAGGTTTGTGAGATTTTTTAGCAGCGAACCGCCACCGTTTCAGCACTACTCGCTGACAGTGTGTCTCAATTGGATTGATTTTGTGTCAAGGCCAAGTGTTTTGGCCGGTTAGGCGATGATGTGTCGGACCGCGACCATTTTACGACATTTGCGTGGACGGGGCCGAAAATCGTGCCGTATCGAGCCTGGATTTTAATGTCCATGCAATTTTTGCTTGCGTCGAAGCGACCAATAACTCATCTCCACGTACGTTGGCGGACTTTAGCGTCGACACAAGCAAACGGCCCGCCATGCAGCGGGCCGTCGCTTATGGATGATTACGGTAGCTACCGGTTAGTGCCGGCCGCCGCCTTGGCGCGGTTGGCGCGCCATTCCAGGAATTCGCGATACAGCGGATCTCCGCGATCCTGCGGCGCGAGCGCAGCGGCCGGTGGCTGCTGCTGCGACACGGCGCCGGATGCGGCCGATACCGAGGCACTCGCGGGCATGTTGCGATCGAGCCATTCCTGCGCCGCCTTGAAGCGGGTCCACCCCGACACCGTCGCCCGCGGCGCCATTTCCTTCCACTTCGGATGGAACGGCGGCCGCTGCAACTGCGTCACCTTGTCGAACATGGTATCGACCAACAGCGCGAGCCGGCGATAACGGTCGTTGTTCGGCGCCCAGTTATATGACGCCAACACCGCTTCGGCCGCAATCGTCTCGACCAGGGCGCCATCCGCCACAAGGTTCGGATAGTCCTGCGACGAAAGCTTGGAGGGCAGATATTCCTCCTGCAGGTTCTTGGCGTATTCGACCGGCACCAGGTGCAGATTGCGGTCGGTGATCTGGTTCAGCCATTGCACCGGCTTGCCTTCGATCGCCACGATCGCGTCGACCTCGCCCTTGCGCAGTTGTTCCACCGCGAGCCGCGGCTCCTGGTAGACGAGGTGCGGCCGGATGCCGAGTTGCTCGAACACGTTGATCGCCGTCACGAAGGTCGAGCTGTCGGGCAAATCGACCACCACGGTCTTGCCGTCGAGATCCCGCACGCTCTTGATCGTTCTCGGCGCGAGGACGTGCATCTCCTCGTTGAACATTTTCGCGACATAGACGAACTGGTTGCGGA
>CADEDX010000762.1 GCA_902826195.1 uncultured Bradyrhizobium sp.
ATGTACCGCTCGGCGGTACGTTCCCATGTCATCGACCGGCTGGTCGCGTAGGCCCGCTCGCGCATGGCCTGCCGGCGCGGTCCATCCGTCAGCAATGACGCGATTTCGTTGCCGGTCTCCGTCGGGTCGCCGAAGGCGACAAGCACGCCGCGGCCGTCGGCCAGCAGCTCGCGCGCATGCCAGTAAGGCGTCGAAACCACCGGTTTGCCCAGGCCAAAACTGTAAGCCAGCGTGCCCGATGTCATCTGCGCTTCGTTCAGATAAGGCGTGACATAGACGTCGCACATGGAGATGAATTCGAGCAGCGTGGACTGATCCACGAACTGGTCGAGGAATACGACGTGGTCCTCGACGCCGAGCTTTCGTACGCGCGCCATCAGGCTGCCGCGATAGGCTTCGCCCTGGTCGCGAACCAGATTGGGATGCGTCGCTCCGAGCACCACGTAAACCGCGTCCGGCCGTCTTTGCAGGATCGAGGGCATAGCGTCGATCATGACCTCGATGCCCTTGCTGGGAGACAGCAGGCCGAACGTCAAGATCACCGACCGGTCGCTATATCCGAGTTTGGCCTTTGCCACGTCCGGCGCGACGAACGGAAAATCCGGAATGCCATGGGCGATGACTTCTATCTTGTCGTCCGGCACGCGATAGACATTGCGCAGCAGTTCGCGGCCCTTGCTGGCCATGACGATAACTTTCGACGACAATTCGACAATGCGCTCCATCACCGCGCGCTGCGCCGCCGTCGGCGCGGCCAACACCGTGTGCAGGGTCGTGACGACAGGCATGGTCAGGCGAGACAGCAGCTCCAGGATGTGAGCTCCGGCGTCACCGCCGAAAATTCCGAATTCGTGCTGCAGGCAAACGATGTCGAACCGGCCGGCATTGAGAAACGAAGCAGCGCCGACATACTCCTCGATGTCGTGGTCTTTGATCTGCCATGCGACGGAAGCGGGATAATCATAGCTCTGCCCGTGATCGGTCATTGCCACGATGCAGGTTTGCAGATTTGGCCGCGCATTGGCGATCGCGCGCTGCAGGTCGGCGGAGAATGTCGCGATACCGCAGCGGCGAGGCAACGAATTGCCGATAATTGCGATCTTGCGGAGCGGCGTCATATCTGCGCCTCGGCAAGGCGCGCGAGCTTCGACGGCTCGACGGCGGCGGTCTGACCAGGCCTGATCGATTGCCCGGAGAGCTTGTGCAACAGCGAGCCAATTGGCTCGCTTGCAGGATATGCGACGAGAGCGGTCAGCCCGCTGGCGCCGACTTCGATGCTGTTGCGGCCGCCGCTGACAAAGACCGCCTCACCGATTGACAGCGCGGCCAATCCGATCGCGGCATGGCCATCGAGCGCGAGAGTCCAGGTTTCCGGGTCGGCGAGCAGCGCCCAGCTCGAACCCGGGGGCAGTTCAATCAGCTCAAGCACGAAATGCTGGCTTGCCACCAGTATGGTCCGCTCAGGAGTCAGTCGGGCGGCAGCACGCGGGGTCCGAAGCGGCCAGGCGTTTGCAACTGCTACACCATCGTCGACGTGCAGTTCACGCTGCCGGCCGTAGTCGAACAGTCGAAACGTCGTGTCGCTGCGCTGCTGAATCTCGGCGAGCACGATGCCGGCACCGAGCGCGTGGATCGTGCCGGCCGGAATGAAGATGACGTCACCTTTCGCAACCGAACGCCATTGAACCAGATCGACGATCGAACCGTTCGCGATCGCGGCGTACAATTCCTGCGGCGTGATCCGTCGGTTCAGACCGACGCCGATCTGCGCGTCTGGCTCCGCCGAGAGGATGTACCACGCTTCGCTCTTGCCGTTCGGCATCCCCATCGCGCGCGCATAGGTGTCGTCCGGGTGGACCTGAATCGACAGCGGCGCGCTGGTGAAGAGCAACTTCACAAGCAAGGCAGGAGCCGGTGCATCGCCGTCGGCGCGGTCGAACCAGAGCTCTCCCACCGCATCCCCGGCCACATCGATGCTGCTCCACGGCTGGAGATTGCTCACGCCCCAGGGCTTCGGCACGGCCCGCACAGACGCGTGTTCAATAGACATAGCGTCTCCTGACCCGTAACGCGCACGCCGAAGTGGCGTGCCGCTGGTCGAAATCGTCCGCAGGATGTGTGGCTTAAGCGTTGCGCCCGCCGAATCGCCTCGTGCGAAACCGAGTACGCTGTTGCCCATATGGATACTGCCGGCCCCAATAACAACCGCCATCGCGATCGACAGGGCGCGGTTACTACTACGGAATCTCGTCGGTCCACACCTTGAAGCCGACAAGCGTGTTTGGCCCGAAGGTCTGGGTGATCGGCACGTCGGAAGCGTCGCGGCCCAGCGCGATCAGCACGCGGCCGATCCGCGGCACGTTGTTGCGCGGATCGAAGGTGCGCCAGTGGCCGCCGATATAGGCTTCGAACCAGCCGGCGAAATCGCCCACCGCCCAGGGTTTCGGCGTGCCGATGTCGCTCAGATAGCCGGTGCAATAGCGCGCGGGGATATTCATGCAGCGGCAGAACGCGATGGCCAGGTGGGCATAGTCGCGGCAGACGCCCTTGCCTTCCTCGTAGGCGTCCCACGCCGTCTTGCTGGCGCGCGCATGCTCATATCCGAACGCAATATGGTGATGCACGAAATCGCAGATCGCCTGGACCCGCGCCCAGCCCGGCGGCGTCTTCTCGAACAATCGCCAGGCAATGTCCGAGAGCCGGTCGGTCTCGCAATAGCGGCTGCCGAGCAGATAAACCAAAGTGTCCGCGGGAAGATCCTCCACCGCATGCTGGCCCGCTGAAGCAAATACCGGATCCGGCAAACCGCTGTCGCGCACCACGCCATCACCAGCAAGACGAACGCGGCCGGTGGGCGCGACCATGCGGCTGCACCAATTGCCGAACATGTCG
>CADEDX010000763.1 GCA_902826195.1 uncultured Bradyrhizobium sp.
ATGTTGAACTTGGTTAACATCGTGTGGGATAAGGCTTGTCCTGTCGCGACAGTTCACGCGCGCGGTGCTCGTCGTCCTTTGGCTTGTTCGGCGTCATGATGTTGGCTCCCTAAGCATGCGCGCAAGCATCCCCGCTCTCGATCAAGAGCAGACGGACAAAACTCGCGCGATTTTACATAGAGAAGCCGAGATGCTTCGTGCTGAGTCGGTGAACCGGCACAGTGTCGAAACAGCCGCGTCAGGAATGCTGACTCCGCAGGCATGACAGAGTCAACGCTGCCCGCCGCACAAAATTTCCAAGTTTGTTGGAGATATTGGGTCGAATCCGCGCGTTGGTGCGGCGCATCTAAAATCGACGATTGTGGCTCGCGTGAATCAGCGACGATAGGTTTTAATGCCAGTAGTCGGCGACGGACTTGGAAAACGGGTCTCGCCCAGCTGCTGCCTGTGAATAGCCGGGAGAAACTTCCCAATCCTCGTGCTGCTACCTGGCATTGTGCCACCTTGAATCACGGGCTCATTCGCGTGAAACCTTCGCTTGTTTAGAGAGATCCACATGAATTTAGATGAGGCAATTGCCGTACTCCTCGATCTTCTGCGGAATGACCGCGCGCGGAATTACGGATATGACCTGTACGCTCGAAATGGAGCGGAGTTTGCGGCTAGAAAACGGCACCCTCACGAGCACTACTTGGATGGTCCAGTTCGAGAATTGTCACCCATATTTTACGAAGCGGCTTGGGAATTGTGCAGGCGCGGAATTGTTCGGCCCGGGATCCGAAGGTCGGGAGAGCAGGCCGTGGACGAAGGCGGTTATTCGCTCACAGTCGCGGGGCGGGTCGCTCTAGCAAATCTTGACGCAGCAGCCATTCTAATTGCGCAACCCGGCTCGCTTGCGGCTACCTTTAATGGTTATCGGCAACTTTTCGGTGATGGATTTCATCAGCGCGCTATGGAAGCGATCAGGTGCCGAAACGCCGAAGCATGGCTGGCGTGCTGCGCAATGGTGGGCGCAGCTGGCGAGTCCGTTTTGCTAGCGATTGCGGTCAACAAGGAAGGGGACGAAGAAAAGGTTCTAAGGGTCTATCGCGGCATTAGAGGACGCCAAGCGGTGTTGAACATGATCATTGGCCAAGCTGACGCGCATAGGCGTAACACTCTGACGACGTTTGCAGGTATCGTTTCGCTCTGGCGAGATGATGCTGCGCACGGCCGGGCCAGCCCTATTGATACGGCTAATGCGGATGAAGCTTTGCGTCAGCTTCTCCATATGTGTCAGTGGGTTGCTCGTGAATGGGATAGCCTTACGGCTTAACTCACAGGAGAGCCTTGTCTTGATTGAGAGGCTGTACCGCGAGTTTGAAGTGCATGATGCCTCTAGGGCTACGGTCTGCCGAAAAACCCTATTGGAGTCCCAAAAATGCCCATGAGGATTTCAGATGAGGGTCAGGATTTCTAGCGACGAGTGGATACTCAATCTTCAATCTGATCGTCGGCTACATGTGAACTCGTCGCCCGATGCCGAGCAGCTAATCGAATATGTTGCGGCAGAAGTGCGATTGCAGATCACTAGGGCAAAGCTTCGGTGGGAGCCAGCGCTCGACGCACCTGGATATTATCGGCTAAGGGCTAACCTTCCTTGTTCGCCCCCAATTTTTGATTGGCTACTTAACGGACCGTCCGGCTATCGAGCCCACTACTACTCGTCAGAGCGGTCGGGAGAATGGTTTAACAGAGCACTGGTCGAAAAGATCGTGCCAGAAATCCGCGTTTCTGAAATCTGGCGGTCATATCTTCAAGTCCCTTCCTCAGCTAGACACCTCTCTTTGGATGGTCAGTTCACGAAACTTGGTCTGGCCAACAGAGACTTTCAGGATGCTCCAGAGTTTCAGTTGATACCCGATCGATGGGTAGCAAATTGTCGAGGACGAGGATCAATGGGTCTCCGCGCGCCTCGCCCAGAAGATCCAAGCTTGGATATCGCTGGCACGTGGATTGACCCGCTGACCAGCGAAAGCTGGCTCTCACCTGACAAGGCGGATCGCTCAGCCGACATCCATCTTCGCGGTTATGCATAGCAGAGCGAGACGCTGATTAACCTGGCACAAGATCGATGTTGCGATGGAGATATCCACACCTACAATGCGCCGTGGTTCCGGCTATGGCCGACTACCAGCCGTAGCGCGATTTGCACTAGGCCCGACTAGCCGCTTTGATAGACAATGACCACCAAGTCACGGGAACGCGTTTACGGCGGATCGATCCGGGCGGCGGCAGAGCGGGCGAGCGGTAACACCTTAACTTATCCACATCTCGACCCAACTCTATTTTGCCAGGCGGTTAGTTCTGGATAACATTCAGTCTTTCAGAATGTTGTTGAGGTCAGCGATGTTGGACAGTGAATTTAAACGGCAGCGTGCCCAGGTTTTGCGCGACTTGGTGGCGACGACGAATGACCCCTTCATCAAAAAACGGCTTCTAGCTTTGATGTCGAGATATGAAGACATGGTCAGCGCTCGTACCCCGCTGACGCCCGTTAACCTAAAAGTTCAGAGCCAAAGCACCGGACCAAAGCAATAGGCAGTTGCGTCGCGGCGCAGACGCCACTCTTGGCTCGTCGCGTGAGGGCGCACGTTCAGTCATTCTCACCGACATGGCATTTTTGGTCGAAGCTCACATTGAAGATCATACCCTGTCCGCCACCACCGAAACCGCAAGGGAAGCGTTTGCCAAGGCGGTCGAATGGCAGGTGGATCACAGGTTGAGCTGCGTCACCATTAGCGACGGCGTTCGAAGTTTCTCAATTACCAATTTTGCATCGGCAATGGTATTTTTGGAAATGGCGGAGACGGTCAGTACCGCGCCCGGGCCACTGCCCAAGGTTCAGGAAT
>CADEDX010000764.1 GCA_902826195.1 uncultured Bradyrhizobium sp.
AAAGAGCCAGCTTCGCGGCAAACGCGGACAGCGTGGTCATGTCGAGCAGTTCGAGAAGACGCTGTTGTTGTGCCGGCGTCTTGATCGGCTTCACGCTAACGGCGGCTGTGCGGCGCAGGATGCCCTTCTTGCCAGCGTCGAAGAAATCGGAGAGTTCAGCTTCCGCTTCTCCCGGTTCGGCGACGCGGCCCACGCGCGCAAGCATGCGCTTCGCCAGTTGCTTCACCTTGTCGGAGCGGTCGGCGCCCAGACCTTCAAGGAACGGCGTGTCGTTCGGACCGAGGCCCTTTGCGAGAGCGCCAAGAAGTATGAGGCGCTTTTCTGCGGGCTCCGACGGGAAGACAGCTTGCAGCAGCAGGCGGCCAGCTGCCGGGTCTGACGTACGCAGGCGGAACAATGCGTTGCGTCGCTCTGTCCAGCTCCAGTCGGACCAGGTTGCGGCCGTCGGCATGTCATCCGCGATGCGCGATGTGGAACCTTCATGCCACGCAGCCCATGGCGCGTAGACGTCTATCTCTTGCAGCTGGGTCAGGCCCGGCCGCCAGTCTTCGGGGTGGGCGACAAAGCCGCGCGCCGCCAGCAATCGAATGATCGCGGTCTGGCCATTGGGATCGGATTTGTTCGCGGCGAGCGCACGGCGCAGGAGCATGCGTCGCGCGTCAAGCAGGGCCGACAGGGCAAGGTGTGGCAACGGCGCTCGCGCTGTCAGCCCGCCCGCCGACAACGGCATTCGCAGGACTTCCAGAGCATGGCCGGCGAGCGCAAGCAGGCGCAAGGGCCCTCCGGTCCAACCTTCGGGCGCGACAGAAGCTGCATCGCCGCCGCCAAGCCAACGGTCGCGCATGCGCGGCAGCGCAGTTTCGATCGTCTTGATTGCGTGATCATCCATTGAAGGTCACGCGCCCCCAATCGCTCCAGCCAGCTATGGGATCGAACCGCCATCCATTCCACACACCGGCCAGGGCCGCGAAGCTGAAGCCGTAGAGGTGTTCGTCCGGCGCCTCGGCAAGCGGCAGGGCGTGGTCGCCTGAATCTGCGCGCCACCAGGGATGTCCCGATGCATCGGTTGCAAGACGGCCTGGCGGCAGGAAGACAGGATGCTCCAGCGCCCACGGCGCAACTGCAAGGCGGTCTCGCCATCCAGCGAGGATGTCCGGCGCCGGCGCGATGTCAGGCGGTACGAGCGCCGCCGACGTGACCGGTTGACGCTCGCCGAGAATGGCGCGGAGAGGCCGAGCGTCCGGGTAGAAGATAACCTCGCCGTCAAACTGATCGCCGGCGCCAAGCGCGGTCGAACGCCGGCCGGCGGATGCGGGATAATAGTCGAGCAGAACCGCGAACCTGTGCGGGTCGGTGGCGCCAGCGGACCGCCGAAAAAGCCAGGTGGCGTGCGACACCAGGCCGTCACGGCGCGTCGTGATGCGATCGCCAAGCGCTTCCCACACCCCCTTCACGCGGGTAGCATTTGCGTCCTGCAGCAAGGCCTCCCGGGTTTCAGCGGTCGTTACTTCTCGCACGATGCCGGGCGCATCCGGCCGCGATCGCCATGCCCGAACGAGAAGGGCCAGCTTGGCCAGTTCCACAATGGCGCCTTCGGGCTGTTCTGTGGCGCGCAGGGTCATCAGGCGCGACGGCATTTCGTCGATGCGGCTGGCCAGCCCTGCCGCTTTGCCATCCACCAGCCGCGCAGCGATGCGGCGGCAGCGCGCCTGATGGTCGCCGAGGAAAGCGGAGATGCCGGTGCGAAGCTGGTCTTCGATCCAGCTATCGAGTTCGCGCGTGGCGTCCAGGATGGCTGCGCGCGTATCTGTCGTTCGCCGTTCGGCGGCGGCGGCGCGGCGGGCTTCGGCCTTGGGATCTGGAAGGGCTGGGTCGGCCTCAGTCAGTGCATCGTCGATGCTTCCGCCACTCGATTTTGCTACAGCCGGCGCGCCCTTGCGTCGACGGCCGAGCCAGTCGGTGACCCATTCGGGAATCGGAGCGGCCTTGAACGGACCGGCGTCATCGGCCAGCATCCACAGCAACGCGAGGGCGTGCTTGCATGGGAACTTGCGAGACGGGCACGTACACTTGCTGCCCAGGTCGGACAGATCGGCCATGACGCGATATGGGTTGGCTCCCGACCCTTGGCATTCGCCCCAGACCAGCATGCCAGCGGAGTCTATCGCGCGCAGCGGCCATTTGGCCGGCTTCAGCAGCCCTCCCGCCGCCTTGAGCGCCGCCTGATCAGGGGCCGCAGCTTCGACTTGTGCGCGAGTCACCCCCATGCCGCGAGACGAACAAAAAAATGGCGGCTACGCAATGCCCTTCGGGCAAGGTTATCCTGTCCATCGCGCGTTCGATCTCGCCTACCCAGGTGTTCGCGTCTGCCTTCACGACAAAGGTCTTGCCAAGGCCGCGGCCTTCGCGTCTTAGCTGCGCGCGCGTGCCTAATGCCGCGGTGTTCCAGTATCTGCATGAAGAATCAGTCGCATAGGTTCTCCGTCGCGCCGATGATGGACTGGACTGACCGGAATTGCCGGGCTTTCCATCGCCATCTGTCGCGCCATGCGCTGCTCTATACCGAGATGGTGACCGCCGATGCTGTCATTCACGGCGATCGCGACCGCCTGCTTGGCTTCGATGATGTCGAGCAGCCCGTCGCGCTGCAGCTTGGCGGGTCCGAGCCGGAAAAGCTGGCCCGCGCCGCGCGCATCGGCGCGGAGTACGGCTACTGCGAGATCAACCTCAATGTCGGCTGCCCCTCGGAGCGGGTGCAGTCCGGCGCGTTCGGCGCCTGCCTGATGCGCGAGCCTGATCTTGTGGGCGACTGCCTCTCGGCCATGCGCGAGGCCGTCAGCGTACCCGTGACGGTCAAGCACCGCCTCGGCGTCGACGACGATGATCCGCGG
>CADEDX010000765.1 GCA_902826195.1 uncultured Bradyrhizobium sp.
CAGTCGGTTGCACTGTTCCTTTGATGGCGCGATACGCGACGCCCTCCATGTTCATACGCTGGAGCGACGCAGGCACAAAAGTGATGCCGAGGCCCGCGCCGACGAGGCTCAGGGTCGAGGTAATGCGGGGCGCCAACTGCGTGGACGCACCAAGATTGCCGACGCGCGGACTGAAGCCGGCTGCCTGGCAAGCCGCAATGGTTGAGTCGTACATCCCCGTTCCGGGTGGGCCATACAAAATGAACGTTTCGCCCGACAGCCATTCGAGTGAAATTCCTGCCTGAAGTTCGCCTTTTGCTAACGCATGCGTTGTCGGCAGGGCAACCACCATTGGCTCCTCCAGCAGCGCGCTGACGGTGAGCCCGTGTTCGTCGCCTGATGTCGCCCGAATAAATGCGACATCCATCTGTTCGTTGCGCAGACGGTCGACGGACTCGTTGCTGAGGCATTCCTCCAATGTCAGCGATACCATCGGACAAGCCTCCCTGAATGCACGAATGGCGCGCGGCACCAGAGGATGGAATGGCGTGGTGGACGTGACACCGACACAGATTCGTCCCTGTTCGCCTCGCGACGCACGTCGCGTCGTCTCGAACGCTCGATCAAGATGCCTCAGCGTTGCCCGCGCCTCTTCGAGAAATGCTCGGCCAGCATCGGTCAATTCGACGCCGCGGGCCTTGCGAAGGAATAGCTGAACGTCGAGTTCGAGTTCGATAGCCTTTATCTGTTGGCTAAGCGGTGGCTGTTGCATGCCCAAACGCTCAGCCGCCCGCGTGATGTGACCTTCCTCAGCGACTACGATAAAGTAGCGCAAGTGACGCAATTCCATTGCCATATCCATTGGATATGAAGATTGCCGTTCTCATATTATGGCTCAATGTTCCCGAGAAGGCTACGGTCGGATCAACGCCGATCGAATGAAGGGGTTTATCCATGAGATTAAGCCGCCGCCGTATCCTGACCGCTTCTGCCGCAGCCCTCGGGATCGCCGCGTCACCGCGCTTGGCTTTCTCGCAGCAATATCCTGCACGGCCGGTTCGGGTTATCGTGCCTTTTGCTGCCGGAGGTCCAAATGACCTGGCAGCACGTATCATCGCGCAAGGATTGTCCGACCAGCTGGGCAAGCAGTTCTTTGTTGAAAACATTGGTGGCGCGGGCGGCAACATCGGGGCGGGTCAAGCATCGAAAGCTGCGGCTGATGGCTACACTATCTTCGTGGCCTCGCCGAGCTATGCCGTCAACCCTAAACTGTTCGAAACCGTGCCATATGATTTTCATAAGAGCTTTGACGCGGTCACGCTCGCGGCTACCGCGCCAACCGTGCTTACCGTGCACCCGTCGGTTCAAGCCAAATCAGTCAAGGAGCTTGTCACGCTCATCAGGAGCAGCCCCGGCAAGTTCAGCTATGCTTCACCGGGTGCCGGCACACCGCCGCACCTTCTAGGAGAGCTATTCCGCCTATCCCTTCAGCTCGACATTGTGCACGTTCCGTTCAACAGCGGCGGTGCCGCGATCGGATCAACCCTCGCCGGCCACACACCTGTTTCGTTCGGTGCGCTTCCGCCTGCAGTTCAGCACGTCAAGGAAGGCAAATTGCGGGCGCTTGCCGTCACCAGCACCACCGCCTCGCAGGCGCTCCCAGGGATTCCGAGCATCGCGGAAGCCGGTTATCCCGAGATCGCAGCCGATATCTGGACCGCCGTTCTCGTCCCGGCCGGCACCCCCCGAGAACTAACCGACTTGCTCCAGCGCGAGATCGCCAAGCTTATGGCCCAACCAGAAGTTCGGGAACGGCTGGCGTCATTGGGATATCAGCCAGTGGCCAGTTCGTCGGATGAATGTGCCGCCCACATCGCCGCTGAGTATGCGAAATGGGGGAAGGTCATACGGGAAGCCGGCATCAAGACATGAGCACGTCAAAGCCACCGAAGGCACCGGTAGACGCTGCAACGTCAGATCGCTCAGACGTTGCCGGTCATTACGCGCGCAGCGGTTTGATCGACGCGATCGAGACCGGGATCGTGCAAATGGGCAAGACACTTGATACGATCACCATCGACGATCTCGCGCAAGTGGACGAATTTCATATCGGCGGTCGCACGGCGACCGAGGAACTTATCGAACAACTTGGCGTCACCTCCGACGATCACGTTCTTGACGTTGGCTGCGGACTTGGCGGGCCTGCCCGCTTCGTTGCCCAGCGTTTCAAATGCCGGGTCAGCGGCATCGACCTGACGTCGGACTACGTCGAGACGGGAAACCGCCTATGTAACTGGGTCGGCCTCGGCGATTCTGTCGAGCTGCGCCGGTCCTCGGCTCTCTCGATGCCTTTCCAGGACCGGATGTTCGACGCGGCCTATATGATTCATGTCGGCATGAATATCGACGATAAAGAAAGCCTGTGTGTCGAAGTTTCCAGGGTTCTTCGGCCCGGATCCAGGTTCGCCATTTATGATGTCATGCGCACGGCAGAGGGTGAGCTCACTTACCCTGTCCCGTGGGCGACGACACCTGCATCCAGCTCTGTCGCTGCGGCGGAACGCTACAAGCAGTCGCTTCAACGCGCAGGCTTCGAGATTCTGTCGGAGCGCAATCGAAGAGACTTCGGGCTTGCGTACTTCAACGATCTAAGATCGCGTGCCCCGGCAGCCACTGCTCCGGCGCCGCTGGGCTTGCACACGCTGATGGGCGAAAGGCGGCCGCATCAAATCAAAAACATGCTTGAGAGCATTTCTTCAGGGACAATCGCGCCCGTTGAATTGATTGCTCGCAAGGTAGATTGAGATCTGCTCGTTCTCGCCAATCCAATCGACCGCATTGCGCCAAGAACTGCACAGTACGGCCGTGATAAAACGGCGTGGCATCATCCGCGGCAAGCGCGTCGCGATAC
>CADEDX010000766.1 GCA_902826195.1 uncultured Bradyrhizobium sp.
GCTGGCGATGAACATGGGTGCGACGCTGTTCCGGATGACGGTTGCCGAGTGCCTCGCCGGCGTGACGCGGGAGGGCGCGCGGGCGCTGGGACTGCTCGACGAGACCGGCACGCTAGGGGCTGGTCAATCCTGCGATCTTGCGATCTGGGATATCGAGCGGCCGGCCGAACTGATCTACCGGATCGGTTTCAACCCGCTGCACCGCCGGGTGTGGAGAGGACGATGAACGGCCGGGACGCATCTGTTGTCGTCACCCCCGGCGCCGTCAGCCTGGACGATCTGGCGCAGGTTGTTGCCGGTGCGTCCGTCGTGCTCGATCCCTCGTTCTGGCCGCGTGTCGAGGCGGCATCGGCGATTGTCGCGCGGGCGGCGGCTGCGGCCGCGCCGGTTTATGGCATCAATACCGGGTTCGGAAAGCTGGCCTCGAAGCGCATTCCCCCGGATCAAACGACGTTGCTCCAGCGCAACCTCATCGTGTCGCATTGCTGCGGGGTAGGAGCGCCGACGCCCGAACCGATCGCCCGCCTGATGATGGCGCTCAAGATCGTCTCATTGGGACGCGGTGCATCGGGCGTGCGCCGCGAGATCATCGAGCAGCTGCAGGCCATGCTGGCGCGCGGCGTTTATCCGCTGGTGCCGCAGCAGGGATCGGTCGGTGCTTCCGGCGATCTGGCGCCGCTGGCGCACATGACCGCCGTCATGATCGGCGAGGGGCAGGCGCTGGTCGACGGCAAGATCATTTCGGGGGGCGATGCGCTGGCTGCGGCCGGTCTGGCGCCGATCACGCTGGGGCCGAAGGAAGGCCTCGCTTTGATCAACGGCACGCAGTTCTCGACGGCCTACGCCATTTCCGGCTTGCTGCGCGCCCATGGCCTGCTCTGCGCAACGCTGGTGACGGGCGCCCTGTCGGTCGATGCCGCGATGGCTTCGACCGCGCCGTTCCGCCCGGAAATTCAGCGGTTGCGTGGGCAGGCCGGACAAATCGCGGCCGGCTTCGCCCTGACGGCGTTGCTGGAAGGCAGCGACATCCGCCTGTCGCATCTCGAAGGCGACGATCGCGTGCAGGATCCCTACTGCCTGCGCTGTCAGCCGCAAGTGGACGGCGCCGCGCTCGACCTGCTGATGCAGGCCGCCCGCACGCTGACGATCGAGGCCAACGCCGTCACGGACAATCCGCTGGTGCTGGTCGAGAGCGGCGAGATCGTGTCGGGCGGAAATTTTCACGCCGAGCCGGTCGCCTTTGCGGCGGACCAGATCGCGCTGGCGCTGTCCGAGATCGGCGCGATCAGCGAGCGGCGCATCGCTACGCTGGTCGATCCTGCGTTGAACTTCGGCCTGCCGCCGTTCCTGACGCCCGATCCCGGCCTCAACTCCGGCTTCATGATCGCGGAGGTGACGGCAGCCGCGCTCTATGCCGAGAACAAGCAGCGCGCGGCGGCCTGCTCGATCGATTCGACGCCGACCAGCGCCAACCAGGAAGACCACGTGTCGATGGCTGCGCATGCGGCGCGCCGCCTGTCCGACATGACGGACAATCTTGCTGCGATTCTCGGCATTGAACTGCTGGTCGCGGCGCAAGGTATCGGGCAGCGCGCGCCGTATACGACCAGCCCCGCGCTGGCGGCGGTCATAGCCGTGTTGCGCGAGCAGGTGCCGCCGCTCGGCGCCGACCGCTACATGGCCGACGATCTCGCAAAGGCGGCGGCGCTGGTCAGCGCCGGCGCGTTGCCGGCCGCGGCAATGGCTGCGCTTGCCAACAATCCGTTTCCAAACCTTTCCGAAAGAGGCCATTTGTCATGAACCGACGACTGGACAACGACCGCACGATCCGATCGCCGCACGGGTCTGAAATCAGCGCCAAGAGCTGGCTGACCGAAGCGCCGTTGCGGATGCTGATGAACAATCTCGATCCCGACGTCGCCGAACGGCCGAGCGAGCTCGTCGTCTATGGCGGCATTGGCCGCGCGGCCCGCGACTGGGACAGCTTTGATCGCATCGTCAGCTCGCTGCGCAAGCTCGAGGGTGACCAGACGCTGGTGGTCCAGTCGGGCAAGCCGGTCGGCATCTTCCGCACCCATGCCGACGCGCCGCGCGTGCTGATTGCGAATTCCAACCTGGTGCCGCACTGGGCGACGCTCGATCACTTCAATGAGTTGGACCGGCAGGGCTTGATGATGTTCGGCCAGATGACGGCCGGCTCATGGATCTATATCGGAAGCCAGGGCATCGTGCAGGGCACTTACGAAACGTTCGTCGAGGTCGGGCGGCGTCATTACGGCGGCAGCCTCGCTGGCAAATGGATCTTGACGGCGGGGCTCGGCGGCATGGGCGGCGCCCAGCCGCTGGCTGCGACCATGGCCGGCGCGTCGATGCTCGCGGTCGAGTGCCAGCCGAGCCGCATCGAGATGCGGCTGCGGACCGGTTACCTTGACCGCCAGGCCGCTACGCTCGACGAGGCGCTCGCGATCATGGCGGAGGCGGTGCAGACCAAGAAGCCGGTCTCGGTCGGTCTGCTCGGCAATGCCGCCGACATCTTTCCCGAACTGGTGCGCCGCGGCGTGAAGCCGGACATCGTCACGGACCAGACCAGTGCGCATGATCCGATCAATGGCTATTTGCCGCGGGGGTGGACGCTTGCGGACTGGGCGTCGCGCCGCGAAAGCGATCCGAAGGCGGTCGAGGCCGAAGCCAAGATATCGATGGTCGATCATGTCCAGGCGATGTTGGATTTTCACGCCCAGGGCATTCCGACGCTCGACTACGGCAACAACATTCGCCAGATGGCGAAGGACATGGGTTTGAAAAACGCGTTCGACTTCCCGGGCTTCGTGCCGGCCTATATCCGCCCGCTGTTCTGCCGCGGCGTCGGCCCGTTCC
>CADEDX010000767.1 GCA_902826195.1 uncultured Bradyrhizobium sp.
TCGGCGCGCTGACCGACGGCACGCTCGATCAGGCGATGCAGCATGGTCTTGTCGTGTTCGCATGGTCGCCGCTTGCTGGCGGGCGCATCATTTCGGGCGAGGGTGCGCGCACGGCCGAGGTCATCAGAGCGCTGACACCTGTCGCGGCTCGAGCCGGCGTCGACACAAGCGCCGCAGCCTATGCCTGGATCATGGCGCACCCGGCGGCGCCCATCCCGCTCGCCGGCACGCAGACGCCCTCGCGCATCCGCGCCGCGACCGATGCCTTCAAGGTCGCCTACTCGCGCGCGGAATGGTACGCGGTGCTGGTCGCGGCCCGGGGGGAGAAGTTGCCATGACCGGTCCGACCGTCGCCATGCCCGCCTGCGAAGTCTCGTGGTTCAGCGCTCTTTGTGATGACGACTACGAGTTCCTCGGCGTGCCGGACGCTGCCCTGAAGTCCAGTTTCGACCACTGCCGCAACATCGCCCTGGCCGCAGAGGCTGGTGGTTTCGACAACCTGCTACTGCCGTCCGGCTATGCGCTCGGCATTGACTCGATCGCCTTCGCAGCCGGTATTGCGCCGCTCCTCAAGAAAATGCGTTTGCTTGCGGCGATCCGCTGTGGGGAGATGTGGCCGCCGCAGTTGGCGCGCCAGCTCGCTACGCTCGACCAGATGCTTGGCGGTCGGCTGACGGTGAACATCATCTCGAGCGACCTGCCCGGCGAGACTCTGGCGAGCGCTCCTCGCTATGCGCGGACCGTCGAGGTCATGAAAATCGTCGGCGCCCTGATGAACGGGGAAGCGGTCGATCACACTGGTGAATTCTACAAGCTGAAGCTCGATCCGCCGCGCATCCGTCCCGTCTCAGGACGGCGTCCGCCCTTCTATTTCGGCGGCTTGTCGGATGATGCGCGCGAGGCCGCTGCCGAAGCAGCAGACGTCTACCTGATGTGGCCCGACCGTATCGAGACGGTGCGTGATATTGTTGCGGACCTGTCGGCCCGGGCGGCGCGGCGCGGTCGGACGCTGAAGTTCGGCTACCGCGTCCACGTCGTCGTGCGCGAGAGCGAGGCCGAGGCCCGCATTGCCGCTGACAGACTGCTGAGCAAGCTCGACGATGAGGAGGGCGCCCGTATCCGGAGCCGGTCGCTGGACAGCGCTTCCTACGGCGTGCGCCGGCAAGCCGAACTGCGTGAAGCCTCTGGCGCCGAGGGATATGTCGAAGACAATCTCTGGACCGGTATCGGCCGGGCAAGGTCTGGCTGCGGCGCCGCCATCGTGGGTGATCCCGATCAGGTGTTGGCCAAGCTGAACGCCTACCGCGCCCTTGGGATCGAAGCCTTCATCCTGTCCGGCTATCCGCACTTGCAAGAGGCGGACCTGTTCGCCCGACACGTGCTGCCCCGGCTCGATCACGGTCCGCTTCGGGTTTCAACGTAGGTCGACAGCTTCAGAAGTTCACCGACTTCACGGCGGCGCCGTCGATCCGGAGATTTGCGCCCGTGATGTAGCTGGCGCGCGGACTGACCAGGAACACGACCGCGTCGGCAACTTCCTCAGGCCGCCCATGCCGGCCCAACGCACTGAGCGCCGCGGCGCGGTCAAACAAGGAGGGGTGCGCGGAGCGGATCTGGTCCCACACGCCGCCTTGAAAAAGGATCGGCCCGGGAGACACCGCATTCACGCGGACGCCCTTGGATCCGTACTTCGCGGCGAGCTGGCCGGTGAGCGAGATGAGCGCAGCCTTCATCGTGCCGTAGCCATCCTCTCCAGGCGGCAGGGTCGTCAGAACTGAGGCGATGGAGGATACGAACAGCATGGCCGGATCCCGGCCCTGCTGGAGGTGAGGCAGGGCGAGGTTGGACATCCGGACATGTTGCAGGAAGTCTGTTTCGAACGCCTCACGCCACGCCGCCTCGCCCTGCTGTTCGGGCCGGGTCGAAACGTTGCTGATGGCGATATCGAGGCCGCCAAGGTCGCGCACGGCGCCTTCGAACCAGGCGGCGAACGCTTGTCCGTCGCGGACGTCCAGAGCCGAGCCGAACGCGCTGACGCCATGAGCCTTCAGGCTCGCGACCGCTTCGCTGACCGCACTGGCCGTGCGCGCGCAGAGCGCAACGCTCGTGCCCTCCCTCGCCAGCTGCTCAACGATTGCGCGGCCGATGCCGCGTGTACCGCCGGTGACAATCGCGCGCTTGCCAGTCAGACTCAGGTCCATGCCAGTCCTCCATCTGCGGCCGGGGTTGCCTCAGCCTTATTGACGAAAGGTATAATAGCAAAGCGCGGGGTGAGCACAATGTCGGCGCGTCGGATTTTTGGCGCGCGGAGCATGAGGTGGCGCGATGGCGCACGCAGTCTGGCCAAAGTCATCGCTTCACAGCGCTGCGGGCTCTCCGCCGGCTCTGAGCAGCGCCTGCTTTGACAGCCCCGATGATCATGGCGACGGTGACGTCCTCCACGTCTGTGCGAGGCGCGCCACTCTTCTGGAGGTAATCGCCTGCGGCGATCGTCAGACCGAGGCCGATCTCGGTGAGCCTAAGCGCGTCCGCGAGGACAATATCGAACTCCTTCGAAATCCGTCTGGCAAGATAACGGACATTTGTGTCGTGGTCGGGCGTGCGAACCGTATCCACCGCATCGGCCAGTGACGGCTCGTTCAGCAGGCGCCGAACAAAAGCGCCGCGTTTCTCGGCTTCCAGCAGAGCGATGTGCGTCGTGTTTCTGACCAGTTCGGGAAACGTGCGCGCAGACATGGCTGCGTGCATCTGGTCGCGCTGGATGCGCTCAAGGTCTCGCTTGAGGAGCGACCTTAGAAGATTGGTCTGGCTCGAGAAATAGTTGTAGACCAGAGCCTTGCTGACGCCAGCGTCACGGGCGACGCGCTCCATGC
>CADEDX010000768.1 GCA_902826195.1 uncultured Bradyrhizobium sp.
CTCTTCCAGAGATCGACCGCCAGAAACAGGCGGGTCATTACACATCGTCTGTCGTCGCCATCTGAGGGCCTGGACTAGTTCGCGGCGTCGAGCTTCTTGAGCCGGTCGCAGCCCCAGGCATCGCCGGCGCGGCAGCCCTTTTCGAGGAGCGCGCGGCCCGCAGCGATATCCTTCATACCGCCAAGACCGCGATACACGAGGTCGCCCTGATAGCTGCAGCCTTTTGCACTCCCACCATCGCAGCCCTTCTGGTAGAGCGTGCGCGCCTGCCCATAGTCCAGCGTCACGCCCAGACCGTTCTCGTACAGGAGCCCCAGATTGAAGCAGCCGTTCGCATTCCCGCCATCGCAGCCCTTCTGGTAGAGCGTGCGCGCCTGCCCAAAGTCCTGCGTCACGCCCTGACCCCGCTCGTACAGGGTCCCCAGATTGAAGCAGCCGAGCGCATTCCCGCCATCGCAGGCGGCCTGCCAGTTGCGTCGCGCGCCCGGATAGTCCTGACGCTCGTAAGCCTCCAGTCCCGCGCTTATCGCCGCCGCAAGATCAAGCTTCGCCTCGCGCGCAGGACCAGCCGGCGTCGCCGCCGCACTCGCCTTCAGCTCCGCGAGCTGGCGCTGCAGCTCGGCGATCTGCGCATCGCGTTGCGCAACGTCGGCCTTCACGCCTGCATCCGGATCATACCCGCCGCTGAACGAGAACGATCCTTCATAGTTCGGGATGTATTCGGGCGCGGCGGCAGGGGTCTTCCGCTGCACCTCGCTGCGCACGCGCCGCATCAGCTGGTTCAGCTCCAGCCCCTGACCCTCGCGGATCAGCCGCGACAGCGCATCGGCATAAACCCCGTCATTGGGAACCTTCTGCCCAGGCGCGGCCGAGAACGCCACGAGCGAGCCCACCGGAAGCGCCGCCTTCGGCACCGCGCCCAGACCATCCGGCCCGGACATCGTCTGCGGCCAGTTCACACGGAATGGATTGTTGCGGCACGCATCCAGGATGATGATCCGGAACCGCGCCTTCTTCATCAGCTCCATGATGTCCTGGAGCGCGCCGCCCTCGAACCGGATCGCTTCCTCGGAGCGCAGGTTGGCGCTCGCCGGGATCAGCCAGTTGTCATCGCCATGCTGCATGCCATGGCCGGCAAAGTAGAGCACTGCCACATCGGCCCGCGCCGCGCGCTCGCCGAACGCCAGCAACGCATCTTCCAGCGCGCCTTTGCTCAGCGCCGGAACGGCAAGCCGCTCGACCGAAAACCCGACGCTCGCCAGCGAGCCGGCAACCTTCTCGGCATCCGCAAGGGTCTGGGGCAGTTTGCCCCCCACCTTGTAGTCGCTGACGCCGACAACAAGCGCGACCTTCGACTGCGCCAACGCCGGCCCCGCCAGCACCACCGCCAGTATCGCAAGGGCAAGAGAAACCAACAGTCCCACGCCATCCCCCATTCGCTGTGTTGCGATATTGGCGAATGGGGCGCGGGTGTCCAGAGCAGCCAGCGTCCGGAAGGCCTGTCCACTCTACACGCCACAGGCGGCATGCTCGCCGCAGGCTGGTTGGCCATCAAGAGCGCCGCTGGACCGCGACACGCCGCTCTGCAAGATATGGCAATCAAGGGCAGTGCGCGGGGAACGGTGGCCATGGGCAAGATTGGCTTCGCAAAGTTGGCGGCGGTAATGCTGGCGCTGGCGGCCGCGTTTGCGGTGCCTGCGTGGGCTGACAAGCGCGTGGCGCTGGTGATTGGCATAAGCGACTACAAGGTCGGTGGAATCCTGCCGCAGACGCTGTCGGACGCCGAGAAGATTCGCGCAGCGCTGGCTGAGGCGGGCTTCGAAGTCGAGAAGCTGGCCAAGCCGGCGCTGTCCAAGGCTGAGCTGGATGAAGCTCTGCTCGACTTTGGCGAGCGAGCAGAGGGGGCCGATGCGGCGGTACTCTATTTCGCCGGCCATGGCATGCAGCATGGCGATGACAACTGGCTGATCCCGGCAAGCGCCAACCTACGGAATGAAGCCTCGATCCGCTTCGAAGGTGTGGCGCTGCAGAACCTGGTCGAACTGATGAAGCCTGCGCGGTTCCGGATCATCATCTTGGATGCGTGCCGCAACAATCCATTCCGCGTGAACTGGCCACAGACGATGTCCGGGCCGGATGGTCTGGGCGCGGTGTCGAAGGCGGCGATGCCGGTCGGCTCACTGATCGCATTCTCAGCCGGCGCGGGCCAGAAGGTTCCGAATGACGGGATCTATGCGGATGCCCTGGCAAAGATGATCCGCGAAGGGCAAGGCCTTGAGTTGGACCAGGTGATGCGGCGTGTGCGCAGTGAAGTGCAGCGCAGGAACCCGGCGGCCGCCCCCGAATACATCCCGAACTACGACGGCTCTTTCTCCTTCAGCGCGGGCTATAGTGATGCGTCGAATGCAGCCGTCGCCGCACAGCCTGTACTTTCGGAAGCAGAGCGCAAGACGCTGGCAGACGCAGAGAAAGGCGCAGCCCAAGGCGACGAGGCTGCCCTGCGTGCGCGAAATGCTGAGGCCAAGGGTAAGCTGGCGGCCATGAGTGCAACCGACGACTGCAAAACCAGTTTCTACGCGGGCGAGTGCCCCAAGCTTGGCCAGATTGTTCATGGACAATATGTGTGGATGGAGAGCACCGCATCGGGCGGCGAAAGCTACGCCGGCCAGACGCGCGATGGCGTCCGCCTGCTGGGCGTCTTTTCCTATCCGTTTTCGAAAAACACAATCGCTCGCTACGAAGGCGAGTGGAGGCCAGAGCCTTCAAATCGCGCAGGCGAGCGCAGCGGTTTCGGTGTGATGGTCTACCACAACGGTGACCGTTTACGTGGCTCGTTCGTCAACGGCGAAGCCCAGGGCTTTGCCATTCTGGA
>CADEDX010000769.1:0-1105 GCA_902826195.1 uncultured Bradyrhizobium sp.
GCGCAAGTTGTTTGCCTGCGCGCTGGAGACGCCGGGCGGGCTGAAGGTCCAGACCATCCACGCGCTGTGTACCCGGCTGTTGCAGCAATTCCCGTTCGAAGCCAACGTGCCGGCGCGCTTCGCCGTGCTCGACGATCGCGACCAGAACGAGATGATGGAGCGCGCCAATCTCGGCGTCTTCCTCGAGGCTTCGCGCAACCCCGAAAGCGCCACCGGCCGCGCGCTGATGACGGCAATGGCGAGCGCGGCTGACGTCACCTTCAAGGACGTGGTGCGCGAGGCTTGTCTCAGCCGCGATCACTTCATGGCGTGGACGGATGCCGCCGGCAGCGCACAGGCGGCGGCTGTTCAGATTTCGGCCGCGCTCGGCGTCGATCCCAACGATCGCATCGAGAACGTCGAGCGCGACATCATCGATGGTCCGAACCTCCCGCGTTCCGAGTGGGAGACCGTCGCACTGGCTCTGCAGACCGGAAGCAAGACCGATCAGGACCAGGCGGCGCGGTTGTGCGGCGCGCTGGTGTTCTCCGGCGCGGCGCAGGTCGACGAATATCTCGGCGTCTTCCTCACGGAGACCGACCGCACGCCGCGCAAATCGGTGGCGACCAAGAAATTCTGCGACAGCAATCCGGTCGTCGGCCGGCTGATCGAGTCGGAAGCCCGTCGTATTTTGCCGCTGATCGCGCGCCGCCGTGCCCTCGTGGCGCGCGACCGCACCGAGGCGCTGCTTTATATCGCAACGGCTGCGGCGGCCAATTACCGCCGCGAAAAGCAGGAACGCGGCCTGCTCGACTATGACGACCTGATCGACAAGACGCTGGCCATGCTCGACCGCGTCTCCTCTGGCTGGGTGCATTACAAACTCGATCGCGGCGTCGACCACGTGCTGATCGACGAGGCGCAGGATACCAGCCCGCGGCAATGGGACATTGTCGCACACATCATCTCCGAATTCACGTCCGGCGCTGGCGCGCGCGACGGCGTGGTGCGCACGGTGTTCGCGGTCGGCGACGAGAAGCAGTCGATCTTTTCGTTCCAGGGCGCCGCTCCCCGCGAGTTCGACCTGCGCCGGCGCGAATTGCAGCGGAAGTTCGAGGGCGCGGGG
>CADEDX010000769.1:1115-2870 GCA_902826195.1 uncultured Bradyrhizobium sp.
CTGAAGTTCGATCCGGTGTCGTTCACCTATTCGTTCCGCTCGGGACCGGCGATCCTGCACGCGGTCGACCAGGTGTTTCGCGAGCAGGATATTTTTCGTAGCATCCATGCGGTCGACATCGGCAACCCGATCCATCACGCGCTGTCCGACGCTGGCCCCAGCCAGATCGACCTCTGGGAGCTTGCGGAAGCTGATGACCGGCAGGACATCGAAGGCTGGCGCGCGCCTTTCGACGGCGTCGCCGCGACCAGTCCCGAAGTCAAACTGGCGCGGCGCATCCAGGCCGAGATCAAGACGCTGGTCGGCGGGGGCGTGATGACCGGCAGCGCGAGTAGCCGCCGGCCGCTGCGCTATGGCGACATGCTGGTGCTGGTGCGGCGGCGCGGCAACGCGTTCGATGCCGTGATCCAGGCACTGAAGCATGCCGGCATTCCGGTGGCCGGCGCCGACCGCCTCAAGCTGACCGAGCATATCGCCATCATCGACCTGATGAACCTCGCCGACGCATTGCTGCTGCCGCAGGACGACCTGGCGCTGGCGGTGGCGCTGAAGAGCCCGCTGTTCGGCCTCAACGACGACGATCTGTTCAAGATCACCTGGCAGCGCAAGGGATCGTTGCGCGCGGCATTGTCCGAGCGCGCCTCATCCGACGGCCGGCTTCGCGATGCGCTGTGGCGGCTCGAACAATGCGAGCGGCGCTTTGCGCACGAGACGCCGTTCGCGTTCTACGCCTGGCTGCTCGGCGGCGACGGCGGCCGCGCCCGCATGCTGCACCGGCTCGGTCACGAGGCAAACGACGCGCTGGATGAATTTCTCGAACTGGCGCTCAACTACGAGCGCAAGGCCCCGGCCTCGTTGCAGGGCTTCATGGCGTGGCTGCGCACGGCCGACCTCGAAGTGAAGCGCGACATGGAAATCACGCGCGACGAGGTGCGGGTCATGACGGTGCATGGCGCCAAGGGGCTGGAGGCGTCGGTGGTGTTCCTGGTCGACACCACGACCTCGCCCTCGGATACGCAGCGGCTGAAGCTGATCAACCTGTCGCAGGGCAATGCCGACCCGCATGCGCCCGGCGTGGTGGTGTGGGCCGGCCGCAAGGCCGAGGATCCGCCGGCCGTCGTCGCGGCGCGCGCGGCGATGATCGGCGATACCGAGGATGAATACCGTCGCCTGCTCTATGTCGCGATGACGCGGGCCGCCGATCGGCTGATCGTCGGCGGCTGCCTGCCCGGCAACATGCGAAGCGTCCGCCCGCTGTCCTGGTACGATCTGATCACCAAGGGACTCGAGGTGTCCGGCCTGCAGCTTCAGGAGATCGAGACCGCCGTCGGCCGGTTGAAGCGCTACACGCGGGCGGAGGAAAGTGCGCCGCCGGCCGCGCCCGCGGCGGCGCCGACCCCACCGGCCCCGCTGGTGCTGCCCAACTGGCTGCTGACCCCCGCGCAGCCGGAAATCTCCGCGGAAAGTTTTGTACGGCCATCCGACCCGGCAGAGGACGACCGCCGCAAGGTACGCGCCACCGAATCACTCGAACAGCGCGCCCGCGCCCTGCAGCACGGCACGCTGGTGCACCGGCTGCTGCAGTCGCTACCGGATATCGCCATGGAGCGCCGCCGAGAGGCCGCGCTGGCCTATCTGGCCCGCAATGCCGACGGCTGGAGCGAGGCGGAACGGCAGGCGCTGGCCGAGAGCACGCTGGCGCTGATCGCGGATGCACGTTTCGCGGCGGTGTTCGCCCCCGGCAGCCGGGCCGAG
>CADEDX010000770.1 GCA_902826195.1 uncultured Bradyrhizobium sp.
GCTATGCTATGACTGACGCACTGAAAAGCGGACGTTCTAGGAAACGGTTCAAGGGACATGAAACTCTTTATTTGCGTGCTGCTTGCCGCGATTGGTTCGGTTTCATTCGGCACGTGCTGCAGTGCAGAGGTGGTGCGCGTTGCAGTGCAGAAGACCGGAACATTCGCCTGGGAACTTGCGGTCATCCGTTCGCACGGCCTCGACAGACAAGCCGACCTATCGGTAGAGGTTGTGGAATTGGCGAGCCCCGAGGCGGGCAAGATCGCGCTTCGCGCCGGCAATGCCGACATTGTGGTCAGCGACTGGCTTTGGGTGTCGCGCGAACGCGGGCTCGGCGCCAGACTGGCATTCTACCCATATTCGAGCGCGCTTGGCGCCGTGATGGTGCCTGCCGCATCATCGATAAAGACCCTGGCCGACCTTCGGGGTCGCAAGCTCGCCGTCGCGGGAGGCCCGATCGACAAGAGCTGGCTATTGCTGCTCGCGTGGTTGAAGCAGGGCGGCATCGACCTGAAGTCGGAGGCGACCATCGCTTACGGCGCTCCACCGCTGCTGGCTGCGAAGACACTTAGCGGGGAGATGGATGCGACCTTGAACTACTGGAATTTCTGTGCGGGACTGGAAGCCAAGGGTTTTCGCCGCCTCGCCGGCATCGAGGACCTGCTGCCGAAACTCGGCGCCAAAGGCCGCACCGCGATGATCGGCTACGTTTTCGACGAAAAATGGGCGAACGCAAACCAGGACAAGATTGCCCGCTTCATCGCCATGACCCGTGCGGCGAAAGAGATCCTCTCCACCTCGGATGCCGAGTGGGAGAAAATTGCATCGCTGACCGGCGCTCCCGACGCGGCAACGTTGCGCGCCTATCGTGATCGCTATCGGGAAGGAATTCCGCGCCGACCGGTCGCGGACGAAGAAGCCGACGCGCGCATCCTGTACCGCGTGCTTGCCGAAATCGGCGGCCGCGAACTCGTCGGGCCGGCGCCTGAACTGGATTCCGGGACATTCTATCGCGCGATCCCAGGAGGCTGAGGTGCCGCGCCTGCTGTCATTTCTTGTGCTCCTAGCAACCTGGTGGATCGGCTCGCTGCTTGCCGGTGACGCGAAGCTGCCGCCCCCTCCTACCGTGCTCACCGCCATGATCGCGGAAGCAAGGTCAGGCGACTTGTTCTTCCATCTCGGCGTGACATTGACGCGCGTTGCGCTCGCCTTCACGCTGGCGATGTCGCTGGGCTCGGCGATCGGATACCTGATGGGCCGCGTACGGCTCGCCGATCGGCTCGGCGACCCTTGGCTGATTCTGTTGCTCAATCTTCCGGCGCTCGTCGTGATCGTGCTCGCCTACATCTGGGCGGCATTGACCGAAGTTGCCGCCATTGCGGCCATCGCCATCAACAAGCTTCCGACCGCCGTCGTGACGCTGCGCGAGGGCGCTCGTGCCCTCGACGCGGCGCTCGACGAAATGGCGACCGTATTTGCGCTGCCGCGCTGGAAGAAATTTCGGCACGTCATTCTGCCGCAACTGTCGCCCTATATCGCAGCCGCGGCGCGATCAGGGCTGTCCCTGGTCTGGAAGATCGTGCTTGTCGCAGAATTGCTCGGACGTCCAAACGGGGTTGGATTCGAGATCGGCGTGGCGTTCCAGCTGTTCGACATTCCGCGATTGCTTGCCTATTCACTGAGTTTCGCCGCAGTCGTGCTGCTCATTGAAACCTTGCTGGTGCAGCCATTTGAGGCCCGGTTATCCCGGTGGCGTCCCCGTGCGGCTTGAGGTCAATATCGCCAGCAAGACATTCAGGAACGCGGCGGGCGAACAGCACGACGTGATCGATGGCGTCGCTTTTGCACTTGATGCCGGAGAGGTCGGCGTCCTGGTCGGTCCGTCCGGCTGCGGCAAGAGTACGATGCTCAGGATCCTCTCCGGCCTCGATCCCGACTTTCAAGGACGCATCTCGCGTCCTGCCGGTGCGCGGATCGGCTTCGTGTTTCAAGAGCCGCGGCTGTTACCTTGGCGGTCAGTCGAAGAAAATGTGCGACTCGTTGCGCCGCAGGCCAATGAAGCGACGCTTTCAGCGCTGTTCGAGATTCTGGAATTGAACGCGCATCGCAATCACTTTCCGGGCGAACTGTCGCTGGGTCTGGCACGGCGCGTGGCGCTTGCGCGAGCGTTCGCCGTCGAACCGGCATTCCTCATTCTCGACGAGCCGTTGGCCTCGCTCGATGCCGCCCTCGCCGCCCGTATGCGCGATCAGATTGCCATATTGATGGACAACCGCTCGATGATAACGCTGCTGGTCACCCATGATGTGGAAGATGCGGTTCGTCTCGGCGACCGCCTGCTCCTGCTGTCGCCGCGCCCGGCCCGCCTTCTCGCCGAGCTGCCGATCCGTACGCCGCGTGGCGCGCGCGGAGAAGCCGAGATCGCCGCGATCAAGCTGGACGTCATGCGCCGGATCAACGGCGATCCCTCCGCGCGGGAGCGCGCATAGGCTGCGCTCGAGGCCGGTGCTAAAGGCAACTTGACCGGTGTCACGGTCATCGATACCGATTCTGTGGTGCCGATCTCGATTCAGCCTCTGACACTCCGCAATGAAAGGATTAGCCGATGCGATGGATCCTGGCTTTGGTGGCATTGTTGACGGCCAGCGCCAATGAAGCGGCCGCGCAGGGAAAAGGCATCCGGCTGTGGAACCTGACCACGGCCACCGTGTCGGAATTTCAGCTCTCCCCGGCCGGAAAGAACGACTGGGGCCCCAACCAGACCCTGAACGACAAGGACAAGGAAGTCGACCACGACGAACGCCTGCGCATCACCGGCGTGGAGCCGGTACGCTATGACGCCAAGGTCGGCAATCGCGG
>CADEDX010000771.1 GCA_902826195.1 uncultured Bradyrhizobium sp.
GATTCACGAAATCAAATACGATGGTTACAGGATGCGCGTAGTGCGCGACGGGAAAACTGTGCGCCTGTTTTCACGAGGCGGCCCGACTGGACCAAGCGTTACCCGTGGATTGTCGAGACTGCCCTGAATATCAAGCATGACCATTCGTCGTCGATGGTGAAGCGGTCATTCTTGGCGTCGATGGGATTTCGGACTTCAACGCACTGCACTCCCGGCAAGAAGATCACGAGGTCCAACTGTACGCGTTCGACTGCCCCTCATTCGGAGGCGACGATCTGAGACGGCTTCCACTCCACTTTCGCAAAACGAACCTGATGCAGCTTCTCATTTTCGGCCCGGAGCCCTCCGCTTCAGACGATTGGAAACATACTTGCGTCAATTCGAGCGATGAGAGGACCGATTTTGACCCAAAGCTGACTCTGCCTACTGCTCGGCCTTAAGCACGGCCGCAATCGTTCCTCGCAGCCAGCCAATTCCCGGATCACTGCCAAAGCGTGCGTGCGGACCTTGACCTCAATGGGCGGAATGCGCAAGGGCAGATCGAATAGTTGAAATTCCCACGCGCGATGCAGTTGTAGCCCGAGTTTCTCGGGAAAAATGGCTGCCAGATCGGACTTGCGCACGACCTCTGGTGCGGCGGTGAAATGTCCGCGAGCTGCAATCCGAGACGAAGCATTGCCTTCCAACAGCCATTTCTCAACGATCTGAACTGTGGGGTTGGTCAGTCTTGCGAAGAAAAAGCGAAGACTCTCGAACTTTGCTTTTGTGAGCCTGGATCGTGCAACGGGATGGTTAGCGCGCACCATGCATACGAACCTGTCCTCGAACAGATCAATCTCTGAACACTCCCGTTCAGGGTCGTTCATGTGCCCGACCGATAGATCGATTTCACCGGATCGCATCGCGCCTGCACCATCCTCCGGATGAAGAGGGACGACGTCGATGCGGGCGTGAGGAGCTTCTTTCGACAACGTCGCCAAAAGTCTTGAAAATGCATAGACCTCAGCGATGTCCGACATCGCGATCCGGAAGCGTCTTTCCGTCAGTCGCGGATCAAATACCGCCTGCTCCTGCAGCGCGCGGCTGATGATCGCAAAAGCATCGTCGAGTGGACCGTGAAGGCGGATGGCGGTTTCGGTCGGCAACATGCGATTGGCGTCGCAGCACCAATGATGCCGCGCTTCTTGCCGCGGCCGCCCACAAGATATCGCAGCGGCCCGTAGAATCACTGATATGCGATGAGGCCACGAATCAAATAGACGCAGATGGATATGCGGCGATCTGCCGCCAATTGACTTTATCGTCGGCTATTTTGGGGACGTCATGAGTTTGGTCATCCGACCGCGCGCCCGGATCCCGGGACGGACGTCCGGTAATGAATTACAGAGCAGTCAAGCAACCAACTACATTGCGGCCGTTCGGCGGTTCAGTGGCCGAAAGTTGTTGGCGGCAACATGGTTGCTGCTGTCGTCCGTTAGCGATTCCGTCGCGCACACCGTTTCAATAGGCTACGACGCGGTCGGAGGGGGCGTTTTCGATGTGTGGTACGGGACGTACCACGCCGCGACCAATTTTACGGAAGGGTCGCTCCAATTAGTCGGGCCCTCGCTCGCAACGACCGTCGCCTTCACCATGGTCGTCGCGACCAAGCCGGGAGGGTTGATTGACGGCACGACAAACTTCTATTCCAATTCCGCCGGAACCGGCCTGTCCGGCACGCCAGTTCCGATATCCGGTGCAGGCGGCTCCTTTAACGGACAGGCGTCCAGCGTCGTCAGTTGGCAGGGCGTCCGGTTTACGGGAATTACAAGGCCGGGGACCTACACCTTCACCTACGTTCCCATCGCCAATCCAACTGCGGAATGGAACCCGATCAGCAACGGAATTTTGACGGCATCCTTCACGTTGTCTGCCTTGACACTCGGTACGACCTTTACTTCGCTTCTGCCGCCGGGGCCGCCGACCAACGTACGCAACGTCGCGACCGCGCTCGACAATTCCGTGGCTGGTGGCAGCACGCTGCCGACCGCGCTTCAGAATCTTTACAATCTGACGCCTGCTCAATTGCGCGCTGCGATGAGTTCGCTTTCCGGCGAGGCAGCCGTTGACAGCGAAAAAGGCGCGTTCGCGCTGACGAACCAGTTTCTCGGCCTCATGCTCGATCCGTTTGTGAGCGGACGTGACTGTAGTGAGGGCCTAGCTAACAGTCGGCCCGAGTGTGGCGGCCAGCGAGCGATCGGCTTTGCTCCTAATCAGCAGGCAGGCTTTCCGCCCGATGTCGCACTTGCATATGCCTCGGCGCTCAAGGCGTCGCCGAAACAGCTATTCGATCAGCGCTGGACCACATGGGGATCGGGTTTCGGAGGCAGCAGCACCACCAGCGGTAACGCCGTTGTCGGCTCAAACAATGTCACCGCGCGCATCTACGGCTTTGCCAGCGGCCTGGACTATCGGTTTTCGCCAAACACGACAGCAGGGTTCGCTCTGGCCGGTAGCGGCACCAATTGGGGCCTGGCGCAGGGGCTCGGCGGCGGCAGAAGTGACGCGTTCCAGTTTGGCGTTTACAGCAAGAGCTATTTTGGGCCGGCTTACGTTGCTGCGGCCTTTGCATTCACCAACAACTGGTTCACCACCAACCGCATTGCGCTCGGCGATCAGCTCACCGCAAAATTCAGCGGCGAAAGCTTCGGGGGTCGCCTGGAGAGCGGCTATCGCTTCGTCGTGCCATCAAGCGCCGGCCGGTTCGAGATTTCTCCCTACGCTGCGATTCAGGCGCAATCATTCCATACGCCGGCCTATCGCGAGACTGATTTGAGCGGCGGCGGCCTCGGGCTGAGCTTCAACGCCCGGAACGAGA
>CADEDX010000772.1 GCA_902826195.1 uncultured Bradyrhizobium sp.
TGGTTGAGCGTCACGACGCCGAGCGACCTGCCAGGATCATCCCGCATGAACTGCACGATCGCATCGACCATGGTCGCGGCCTCGACGGGGTTCACGCTGGATTTGTACAAGCCCTGCACCCGAACAAGCTTCACGCCCTTGTGCGGATCATGTTCGGACGCCGAAGGAAAGACGACGAGATTTCCCCCGTAGATGTGCTCGTTTGAGAACTGGATCAATCCTGAATGCCGTGAGCGATAATGCCAACGCAGGCGGCGGGCAGGCCTGAACGTCGCATTGGCGAGCTCCAGGATCGACTCTTCCGACACGGCTTCGTCTTCATCGACATCGTCATCCTCAAACATCTTCCGGAAGAAGCTTGTTGGCGGAAGCTGGTTCGTGTCGCCAACGATCATGGCCTGCCGGCATCGCGAAAGCGCTCCGATTGCATCCTCGGGAGGCATCTGTGACGCCTCATCAATAATACAAAGATCAAACAGCATCTCACCAGCTGGCAGGTACTGAGCGACAGCGAGCGGTGACATCATCCAGCAGGGTTTGAGTTCCCGCAGGGCGCGTCCTGCGCGTTCGTTAAGCTCACGCAATGAGATGTGCGCCTGCTGCTTGGCGGCCTCGTTCTGGATCAGCGCCAGGTCGGTCCAAGTGGTGCGCTTTCCCGTCCCTATGCCTGCGGGCGGCTTAGCGCTGGCATGAACTTTCTTCCGGACGAAATCGCGAGATAGCTTTATGATCTCGCGGTCAAGCGCGGCAAGGCGCGCGCGCCTCTCGTCTAGGGAAACGCCTGAATACTTTGCCAACGTCGCGCCGAAGCGGGCGTAGACAGCAATCGCCATCGCCCGATAAATCACCGCGTCAATCTTGCCGCCTAGATCTTCGAGGGCGTGTCGGGCTTGTTCCAGACCCTCGATCAGCCACCCCCAACCATGCTTCTGAAGTAGCGCGCGCTGTGTCTGGTAGCGTGAGTGCGTCAACAGCCCCTCGCGATCGGCGGCGGCGGCTTTGAGCGCTTCAACACTCGTGCCATCTCCAGAGAAGCCGTCTACGCCGCTCGCCATCCGGAGCGCATCTATGGAAACCGCTGCGGCGCGGTCGAGATCAAGAACGGCATCGACTTTCTGCCGCACGTCGTCCAGCTGGCTGCGAGCAATCCAATCTATAACTAGACCAGATAGGGCAGTTTCTTTGCGGACGGCCGCGGCCAGATTCACCTCATTGATAAGTGTGGCGGCATCCGTTTTCCATCCCAACCACTTGTCGCCAAAGAGGCTAGGCGCCTGCTCGTGCGCATCCAGCAAGGCACACCCTCGCTGACATTTCGAGACGCGCGCCGCAAGCGCCTCAAGGTCAGCGACCGGCGTCTGGGCGGGCACCACCAGTCCGTCAACCAGGGGACTGACGATCGCGAGGGCTTCGATCATCTTGGCGCGCCGCGCCTTCCTCGCGGCGATCGCGTCGGTCAAGACGGCGAAGTTAGCAGCAGTGGGTTCCGGCGCATCGGCAAGGAGTGAGACGATATCGAGCTTTCCCACGCGGAGCAGCGTCCGAAGCGGACGATTGCCCGCACCTCCGAGCTCCAACTCGATCGCGGCGTAGTATTCCCCCAGCCGCATGAACGATACGAAATCCGTTTCGATGCCTTTGAAGTGGTCGCCGAAGAGATTGCGAATGTTCTTATCTTCACGGAATGCCAGCTCGGCAGCCCGCCAGTCTGCCAGTTTCTGAAGCTGATCAGGCGCCTTTTGGCGATCGAACTTTTCGCGCGCGTGGGCTGTATAGAGGCGCTTCGATTCTTGGAATTGCTTGCCAAATCTCGCAAAGAAGCCAGCACCCCGAATGGATCGAGCATGGTGCAGGAGGTCTCCCGGGGCCATGTCGGGCAACTGAGCAAAGACAGCTTGCAGCTCCTGGCGTCTCCGCACCAAATCCTGACCGTCGAGGCAGCCTTGTCTCAGCATCGGGTCGATAGCCGGATCGGAATGATTGGCTAGGCGCAAGAAAAGAACGCCCCGCCCTGCAGTGCTTACAAGCCGGCCGGCAACGTTCAGCAGGTCGAGTCGCGTGTTGGAAAACTGAGGAGCCTCGGCCATAAATGGCCCAAGTCGTTCACAAGCATCTTCCTCTTTGACGAGGGCGGTTTCCTCGTCGAACACCGTTTGCCGCCAAGCGGCTAGATCCAGCGTCTCCATGCTGACCAACGCCGCCTGCTCGCGAAGGACTAACAGGCGCTTCGGGCAATCCGGATCGTCTAGATGACGAACAAGCTCACTAATGGCCGATCGCTCAGCTTGGATCCGTCGGGAGGCCTGCAGCAACTTCACAGCAGTGTCGAAATGAGGATTTCGAGAGAGTGAGACCAGAAGCGACCGGTCGACCTTCGGCAAGGCAGACTGCAGATTGCTCTGGAGATCGCGAATGCGCTCCAGTCTGCCGATGTCGATATCAGCAGGCAGGCTGAAGTTGGACAGGATCGCGCGCTCCGCCTGCAGCTTCTCCTGATGACTGGCCGCGTCTCGCGCCAGCTCGGTCAATTCATCCAGGCCGAACTTGTCGATATTGTGCCGCGCTACTCCTGACCAATGAGATGCAGCGGCATTTGCCTCGCGCCAGCTTTGTTCGGTCGCGATGCCCATGTTTCTGAGTTCTTCGATGCGGGTCCGGTCGAAGAGATCGATGTCGCGAATTTCTGGGCGTTGAAGCTCTCGCGGCAACCCTTCGAGCACTTGGTTACCGATCAGGCTCTTGCCGATGACGTCATAGACCGACAGCCCCGATCGGCCGAATGGTTGGGCGATCGCGCTGATGTACTCGGCAAGCTCACTCCGTATCGCTTTGAAGCGGTCGATGCGGGCTTGATA
>CADEDX010000773.1 GCA_902826195.1 uncultured Bradyrhizobium sp.
CACCCTGGTCGTCGCGGTTGTTGAAGGTGGAATCGCGGTAGCTGCGCATATCGAGCATAAAAATGTCGAGCAGCGGGCCGTAGGCGATCTTGCGGTAGATCCGGCCGTCGCGGGCGGGCACTGATCGCATCGGCATGAATTCGTGGAACGCGCGGCGCGCCCGCGCCACCAGCAGCGAACTGCCGTCCTCGGCATAGCCGGTTTCGTCGGCGGTGCCGCCCGGCGCCCAGTCGTTGGTGACCTCGTGGTCGTCCCATTGCGCGTACATCGGCACGGCGGCGTGGAAGGCGCGGAAATTTCGGTCGAGCCAGTTGTATTTGTAATTGCCGCGGAACTGGTTGAGGGTTTGGGCTTCCACCGATTTCTCTTCGGTGATGACGTTCCGCCAAACCTCACCATCGGGCAGCTTCAACTCCCGTTCCACCGGACAATCCGCATAAATGTGGTCGCCGGAATGGATGAAGAAGTCGGGACGGTTGTCGAGCATGGTGCGGTAAGTCCGCATGCCGCCACGGCTTTCGTCGATGCCCCAGCCCTGCCCCGCGGTATCGCCCGACCAGGCGAAGGATATGTCGCCGCGCGCGCCCGGCGCGGTGCGGAAGTGTCCGACCTGAGCCTCGCCGGCGATGCCGTCGCCACTTTCGAACTGCACGCGATAGAAGATGTCCTGCCCGGCCGGCAGATCGCGAAGCAGAGCTTTTGCGGTGAAGTCGCTATCCGGCACCGCGTCGGCGGAGGCCGCGCCGATGATGGTCTTGAAACTCTCGAGCGTCGAGCACTCGACCTGCATCCGCGCGGCACGGTCGGCACGCGCCCAGATGACGGCGGAGTCGGCCGAGACGTCGCCGGACTGGATGCCGCTGGTGATCAGCGGCCGATCGGCGGCGCGGCTGACGTAGGGTCTGGCGATCCCGAGACCAGCCACCGCACATGTCGCGGCGGAGCGGAGCAACCATTGGCGCCGGCTAATCTCACCGCCGCGAATCGCAATCGGCATCGAAGCACCTCCGTCGAATCACGACGACGGTGTGCCCGAGCAATTTGAATGTGGGCCGAAGGTTTTACGACAGGCGGATGACGCGCGAGCGCATCACCGCCTTGCAGGCGTCTGGCGTGGCAGGAGCGCCGCTTGGTGCGCGCCGCCCGAACCTCAGAACCTGTAGTTCACGCCGGCCCTTACGGTATGGAACGTGAAATCCTGGGAAATGCGTTCGACATAGTTGGTGCCCGGAGGCGCGAAGGTGCTGCCGGGGACGTAAGACGACGTATAGTTGATAGAGCCGAGATCGGTGTAGAGGTATTCGAGCTTGACCGTCCATGTTGGCGCGAACGCATGCTCGACACCCGCGCCGACCGTCCACCCGACACGGGTCTCGTTGGCTGAGCCGGTCTTCGCATAACCGTTCGCAGAGGTCAGATCCCAGCTTCCACTGACGTTGCCGACCGCAAGACCGCCGGTGGCGTACAGCAGCGTCGTATGAACGCCACAAAGGCGCGTCCACGCACGGTCATGAACCAGTCGTTCTTGATGCTTTCGTTGAACGTGCGGGTGGTGGGCGGATTGGCGGCCGTATAGACCGTGCGCTGTTTGAGATCCGAGCCATTGATGTCGGCCTCGATGCCGAAAACCCCGGCCCCGTTCTGCCAATTGTAGCCAGCCTACAGACCGCCGACGACGCCTGCCGGATCGAGCCGGTTGTTGCTGATGGCGATGAATTGATTCTGGAACGCGACGGCTTCGCCCGCCCAGTTGGTCGTCTGGTCCAGCGTCGTGCCCAGGTCCGACCGGCCCCAGCCGTACCCGACATTGCCGCCGACGTAGAAGCCGGTCCAGTTGTAAACCGCCGCTGCCGCAGGGGCCTTGGCGTAGCGGACCGGCATATCCGCCGCGAAGGCGCCGAGAGAGCCCGCGCGGAGAACCGATGCTGCGGCTGCGATTGTCTTCATTATGCCCCACCCTTCAAGAATTCCGGCAATGTTCTGCCACACAATGCCCGAGTTCCCGGAACGAGGCTGTAGCGGAACCGCAACACGGCAACTGCAAAAAGGTATTATAATGCCTAAGTACTTTCCCTACTTGGCATGACGAGCGCACGCTGGCAGGAGGTCGCCAATCGAGATCACCGTTGCCAGCCGCAGATGGCCCCCGAATCACAAGGCCAAGTCTGGATCCGGGTGTCGCGTGCCTGGGCGTCGAGCGGGTTGCTGCGCGGACGCGCCAGCTTGGTGCGCGCGGCGACGCGCGGTTTTTCGGCTCGCGGCTTCTCGGCACGCTCCGCGACTTGCGGCTTGGCCGCGGCTTCCTTCGCCACCACCACGCGTTCCGTCTTCACCGGCCGGCTGTCGCTGCGCGCCTCGATCCGCACGGGTGCGAATTGCGTCTCCGGGCCGAGCCGTTTTGGCGAGAGCACGGCCTGGGACAGATCGAGCCCCAGCAACTGGCCGGCGCGATATTCGTCCGCCAGCGCGGCGCCGCCCGACATCAGAAGCCCCGCGCAAAGCGCTGCCGCCATAGCGTTTTTCAGGCCCATCGCCGGCCTCCTGAAATCAACTGAAAGGTGAATGCCCCAGCATCATGTAGGAAGCCGGCCGGAAAATTCCAGCCATTCCCCGCCGCCAGGTTAGCGACGGGTGAGCCCCGGCTGTGGAAAATTTCCAGGCCGGGTGAACACGCCTATTCAGCCGCCTGCGCGACCGGCTGGCCGATCGTGGCTTCGAGTCGCGTGCATTCGGCGCGGAATTTGGCGACGTTGGCTTCCTTGATGTGGCCGTAGCCGCGCACCAGTTCCGCCGATCTTGCCAGCGCCACCAGCCGCGGCCAGTCCTGCGGCTTTGCCCGA
>CADEDX010000774.1 GCA_902826195.1 uncultured Bradyrhizobium sp.
CAAGCACGCCGACCGGCTGGCCAATCTCGCGATGGACGAGGCAGCCGCGGCCGTTGCGCCCCCGGCTTCCTGATACCCCTGGCCTTCAGTCAGTCGGCCGAGCCGCCGCGCCCGGACTCAGGCGCACGCATCCAACGAACCGTCCGGCGCGCTCACCCTCGGCGCGATAGGACGGAAACAACTCGAGGTGGCTCGCCGTGCAGAGCCGCGCCACGTGCACATTCCGAGCGTGTAGCCCGGCTATGGTGAGCTGGTCGGCGTTGGCCTGCCAGAGATCCAGAGTCAGTCGCCCGCGCTCGTCCCGTGCCAGCCATTGTCGAACGACATCGCTGGGGAAGTCCTGCGACTCGAACGCCCGCTGCACCTCGATGCCGATTTCGTAACAGCAGCGGCCGATGCTGGGCCCAATGGCCGCGACGATATCGACCGGGTCGACCGCGAACGACTCGCGCAGACGCTCGACGGCCCTGCCAGCGGCGTTGGCCACGGTGCCACGCCAACCAGCGTGGACAACCGCGACGGCCCGCCCTCGGCGATCCGCAAGGACTATCGGCACGCAATCGGCAGCCTGCACGACGAGCGCGATGTCGGAACGGTTCGTGATCGACACATCGGCTGGCATTGGTTCGCTGGGCAGGGGACGCCCCTTGTCGAGTTGCAGGATACCGACCCCGTGCACCTGTCGCAGGCGCACACAACGATCGGCGGCCACACCCATGTGGTGTGCCAACTGGGTCCAGGTGTCGCTGGGTGTCGCGTTGTGCGGCCTCACGTCCAAGGTGCGAGTCGTGAAGGCGCACGCTGCCACTCCCTCGAACGCATCACACGTCAGCACGGTCCCCCAACTCGCCGCCTGCCAGGTGAAACCTCTTGCAGTCACCATGTGTTCTAGCCCTCGACCGCGGCGCGCCTTGCGGCCCAGACGTGTACGCCGGCAGCCGGAGTTGACATCGACCGAGACAGGTTCGACGCGGCTCGCGGCGTTCGCCCAGATCCAGGCACATCATCCCTCGAATCAACGACATCCGAAGTCGAAGTGTGCGCTCGAAGGTTGGCACCGTCTCTGCTCTCCAGGGAGCAGCCTCGCACAGCAACCAGGGGAGGGCGGCCGGCAATGCCGGCGCCTCCCGTCGAGGCCAAACGGAGATGATCCATGGAAATCAAGATTACGCCCAACGACAAGTCCACACCGTCCGGAAAACTCGCCGATCAGGTACTCCAATTGAGCGCGGAAACGCAGGACGCCGAAGACAATCTCGGAGGCAAGCCCCGCGTCACGAGAATCCAGGTCGGCGCTGTGCTCAAGCAGCAGATCCGACGCATACCCGCCCGCTTCGACGCGCTTCAGTACATCAAAAGCGACAATGCGCGCCGGAGTCATTGTCCGGCGACCCGGATGTGCGCCCAGGGATTATCGTGATCCGAGGTCCGAAGGGATGTATCCCTGTTATTCCCTAAGCTTTCTGGGAAATCCGCATTGTAGTGGGCGAAGCCCGATGCAGTGGTTTGCTCCGCCAAGCGGGGGCTCACCAGAATGTGGTCGAACGCATCGGAGCGGCCTTCGAAGATCAGCGAATACCGGAGCCAGGCCGGGGTCCGCCAAGCCAGGTTGACCAATCCGGACCCCTCGGCCAACGAAAGAACGGGCCGGGAACCCTCATTGTCATTGAAATCGCCCAGAACGATGAGGCCTTCCGGGGGGTAAGTTCTCAACTCGGTGGCGAGGAAATCGGAGGCTGCCTGCCGCTCGGGTTCGTTTCCTCCAAGTTGGGATCTCCAGTGGTTCACGATAACCGTCAATCTCTGACCGTCGGCTTCGATTTCCACAGCCAGCGGCGGGCGATCGAACAGATATTGTTGGAAGACCCGGCCGTCGGCCAAGGCGCAGCGGCCGTTGCGAAATTGCGGAGCCTCCGCCTGCAACTGCCGTTCGGCAATTTTCCGCACTCGCGCCGGGTTGTAGAGCAAGCCCGAGGAGATCCGCCCCGGGTCGCAACTGGGCAGAAGTACGGCGGAATAATTGCCCGCTCGCCCGGCGACTCGTTCTAGCAAAGCCAGCGATTCCACCTCCTGGACGCCGATGATGTCGGGCGAGCGCAACTGGTCCCGGATCGCCTGCCCCAGCTTCCCAAGCTTCGTTTCCAGTTCCTCGGCGTTGAGCGAAGCGACCAGCCTAAGCGCGTTGAGCGATGCGATGCGGAGTTCGGTCGAAGCCGGAGCGCCCGTAGCCGTCCATCCTGCGTCGGAGAGCGCGTAAGCCTCTGCCGGCTCGAACCGGAAGCTGCCGAAGTCGAAGTGAACCACGCCGGTCAGGGGCGGCACCAGGTCGTAGCTCTTCGCCGCCTGGATCCGGCCGATTCCACGCGTGATCAGCATCGGCGGTCCGGAGCGCGCCTCGTCTCGCGTTGGCCGGACGAAAGCCGGTACGCGACCGTAGCGCAGGGCGTAGAACTCGCCGAAGGTGTTCGACGGTTCCACAACCGCCGCCGCGGGGTATGCGGCCAGCATTCCTTCACGGCTCTCGAGGTCGGTACCGGGAACCGGATCGAGATCCAACGGGTTCGGCACGGTGCCGCGCCCTACAATTTCCACCGCTGCTTGCGGAGTCGCGGTCGGCCTCACATCAATCTCGGTGACGCTGCCCGCCGTTCCCGAACGCGCAAACTCCGCGACGCGGCCCGTCACTCTCGCGATGCTGGCCCGCTCGGGAAGGGCGTTGGCGTTGCCTTGGAAGACAAAGATTCCGTCCGAGGTCGCCGGATTGCCATCCCCCGACACATCTTGCAGGAAAAAGCCGTTTAAGGGGGCGTAGGCGGCTGTCACTACCCCGGTTACA
>CADEDX010000775.1 GCA_902826195.1 uncultured Bradyrhizobium sp.
TTCGCTAGCGCCGGAACAGGCGCCTGTCCTGGTCGCAATGTCAGGCGGCAAGCTCACCCAATCGCAGGCGCGTGACCTGGTCCGGCGTCGCCCGGCCGCAGGCTGGCAAAGCCTCGGCGAGGCGTTCTCCGATCCTGCGATCGCGGCGGCTGCGATCGACCAGCGGGCGTTGCAGGCGCTGACGCTTGACACGCAGTATGTGGCAATCGACGTGGTCGTAACCCATGCCGACGCTGAAGCGACCATGTCGGGACTGTTGGTGCGACGCGGCAACGGCTTCGTAACGGCCGCCAGACGATGGACGGAGGACAGATGAAAACGGTTCAGCTGATCCTGCCCCCGGTAGGCGAGGATGAAACCTGGCGCGTACGCGAGGTTCGAACGGCTGCTTCACGTGGGCCCTCGCGAATTCTCCTTGCGCCCGGAGCGCTGGTGATGGCGCGCGAGGTCGACGCCATGGGGCGCACCGACGCACAAGCCCGCGCGGCGACACTAGCCTCCCTTACGCCGGACCTGGCGATGGCGACAGCTGACTGCGTGTGCGCGCTGACCCCCGTGGAGGGCGGCCGACGGATTGCCCACGTCATGGCGCGCCGGGCGCTGGACGCATTGGTGGACCGGGCGAAGGCGCACGGCTATTCGCCAGAAGCCGTCATCGCGGATTTCGCGCTCCTTCCCCAGGCAGCACCGGGAGAGGCCGTAGTCGCCGAACGTGGTGACCGTCTGGTGCGCATGGAAACTCTGGCCTTCGCATGCCAGCACGACCTGCTCCCCGTGCTGCTCGGCAAGCGCACTGTTCGCGAGATCGCGTTCGAAAGTGCGGCAGTAGCGAGTATCAGCAAGGGACTTCACACTGCGCTTCCAAATCTGATGGCGCCGGGCGGAACTACCTCGGCGTCTACCAAACGCTTCATGCCGATCGCGGCCGGCCTCGCCGCGGCTGCAGCTCTGTCCATTTTCGCGGCGCTTCCGTGGCTCGAAGCGATCCAGCTCGACGGGGCAACGGCGCACCTGCGCGCCGAGGCAGAAGCCGTCGCACGCAAGGCGTTGCCGGGCGCGCAACAGATCGTGAACCCGCTGGCCCAGCTGCGCGAGGCGAACCTTCCACGCGCGCGGGCGGCGGCAGGGCTCCAGACTGCATTGACGGTTGTTGAAGGCCTCGGGCGTTCGCCCGGCGTTGCGGTCGCGCGACTGTCGTTCGACGGCGAAGCGCTCGTTGCGCATGTGGGCGTACCTAGTACGGCGCTGTTGCAACCTCTGCGCGATCATCTCACAGCGAATGGCCTGCAATTCGTAGAAACGCCTGGCCTTAGCGAACCCAACAGCATTCCGGTCGAACTGACGGTGAAGGCGCCATGACTCCACTTCAGGTTTTTCGCGACACGGCAGCGCGCCTTTCGTCACGCGAGCGTCTGCTAATCGGCGCGGCGGTAGCGATCGGTTTCGTCGTAACGGCCGTCTATGGCGTGATGTTGCCAGGCCAGATCGCAGCTCGCAGCGCCGCTGATCGCCATACCCGCGCGGCCGCCGACCTCGCCGAAGCGCGGGAGCTTGCAGCAAGAATCGGAACGACATCAACATTGACGGAGGGGGCGCTTGCGAGCCTCGTTGCGTCAGCGTCGGCGCGTGGACTCAAGGTGATCGATTCACAGATCGTCGATGGTGTGGCCGTCCTGCGTCTTGCCTCGCCGGGCTCCATCGATGTGCTTGTCTGGGCCGCCGAGGCCTCCAGCGCTGCCACCCTGACCTCCTTGTCCATCACCGCCGCGCGCGAAGGCGGCGTTGCAGCCGACGCGTCCTTCGGGAGTGCGTCTTGAAGTGGTGGTGGCGTGGCGGTGCGCTCGTAGCCGCGTTCCTGGTTGCGGCCGCCGCGATGTTTCCGCTGCGCCTTGGCTTGAGTGCTGCGCGGCCGCCGGTTGGCCTGTCCGTTGGCGAGGCCACTGGAACGATCTGGAGAGGTCACCTCCGCGATGTCGCGTGGCGGGGAGTAGCATTGGGGGATTTCGAAGCTTCGATATCGCCGCTCGATCTCCTGCCCTCGCCGGCCCTGCAGCTGGCGAACGGGTCGGGCTTGCTGAAATCCGCCACAGTGCGAAGCGACGGCGACGGTTTCGCGATTTTCGGCGCCGCGGCCACCCTGCCGCTTGCAGACATCGTTTCAGGTGCGCCGCCCGACATTGCAGCTTCGATCACAGAGGGCTCAGTCAGTTTGCGGGAAGGCCGCTGCACGCGCGCCGCGGGCAGGATCGCATCGCCGCCGGCGCCAGCGATTGGGCTGCCCGCGTTCGCGGGCAAACTGGCCTGCGACCGCGGCGCACTTCTCGCCCGCCTGGAATCCGAGGCTGGCGAGGTTGTGCTAGAAGTCAGCCCGGACCTGGACAGCTTTACCTACCGCTCCGCATCCCCGGCGCTGCTGGCCGCGCTTGAAGCGCTAGGCATTCCTGCTGCTTCACCGGCGCCGTAGCTCTTCCCCGCCGGATGGGTCACAAAACTGATTGTGTGGCAGGCATGGCAGCGTCACTATTCGCACCTAGCGCGCTCCGAGGCGATGCAAAGGCCCCTCATTCCAAGCATGGAAGGGCTTTTAGGCGTGCGAACGCCAGCGCTTGCTTTTCGTCTTTCGGATGCTATACCGCGCGTCCCGCGGAGAGGTGCCGGAGTGGTCGATCGGGACGGTCTCGAAAACCGTTGTACCTTCACGGGTACCGTGAGTTCGAATCTCACCCTCTCCGCCAGGAAGTCCTAGCTCTCCTGACCAGTTCCGGAAATCGACGCGAATAGCCCGCTTCTTGCAGCGATTTCGCGCGTGTTCGCGTCTCTCCTACGTTAGATTC
>CADEDX010000776.1 GCA_902826195.1 uncultured Bradyrhizobium sp.
CTGTTGGAGCTGAGATCGATATCCTCATCAACAATGCCGGCATTCAGGTGCGCAGGCCTCCAACATCCTGATGCAGGAGGTTCCGCAGCGGTTGGTCATCCCCGACGCGCGTCTGCCTGATCGATATCGCCCCGTCCGCTCTCCCGTCGTGCTGCGCTGGGGCCTGATACTCCGGAGGATCGAGCTTGACGCTCGACGCCTCCCAAGACAACCCACGAGACTTATGCAACGGCCGGAACCTGTTTCAGATCGGGGAACCTTATCGCATGCCTCAAATGAGTTGCGTACCTCATAATGCCTCAGCTATGGTGAGCACCATGAAGGAGCAGGACGCCGACACGCCGCTGACGCTCAAGGGGATCGCACGCCAGGCGGGGGTGAGCCTCGCCACGGTGGATCGCGTCCTTCACAATCGCCCAGGCGTGCGGCCCGAGACGGTGCGCCGCGTCAAGGAGGCGGTCGAGCGGAACGCGTTTCAACCGCATGTGGCTGCGGCCGATCTGGCCCGCCGCCGGGCGCGTCGCTTCGCCTTCGTGATGCCGTCTGGCCCAAACCTGTTTATGCAGCAGATCCACTCGTATCTCGGCGAGATGTCGGCCTGGCTCTCGGCTCGCCGCCTCGCCGTCGAGATGGTCGCGACCGACGTGTTCGATCCCACCATTCTCGCTACCAGGCTTGAATCGCTTGCCGGCGATTTCGACGGCGTGGCGGTCGTAGCGCTCGATCATCCGAGCGTCCGCGCGGCCATCAATGATCTCGTCGATGGCGGTACCAAGGTCGTTACGCTGGTGTCGGACGTACCGTCTTCGCGGCGCCATCATTACATCGGCATCGATAATATCGCCGCCGGGCGCACCGCCGGTGCGCTGGTCGGCCGTCTCGTCGGTCCCCGGCAAGGCAAGGTCGCGATCGTCGCCGGCGCGCAAGGCTTGCGCGACCACGCCGAGCGCATCTTCGGTTTCAACCAGGTGATGGCGTCCGAATTTTCCCAGCTCAACTTGCTGCCCCCTCTTGAGGGGCGGGATGAGGACGATCGCTCGGAACACCTCACGGCGAGGTTGCTGGGCAAGCATACCGACATTGTCGGCCTTTATAATGTGGGCGCTGGAACGCCCGGCGTCGCCAAGGCGCTCATCGACTCCGGGCGGGCGAACCAATTGGTCTTCGTCGGTCACGACGTGACTGTCATGACGCGCAAGCTGCTGCTGCAGGGCGCGATGGATGCGGTGATCTCGCAAAACCCTGGACACGAGGCGCGCGCCGCCGTCCGCGTGCTGCTCGCGCTTGCTCGCGGCGAACCGATCTTGAGGGAACAGGAGAAAATCCGGATCGACATCGTGATGAGGGACAATCTGCCTTAGGGCCGATCGGTTGGGTGAGTCCCCTCCGGTGCGGCGAACGGCAGAATTCATAACAAGCCGTTGCGGGCAAGGCGACGCAGTTCGCACGCCGCAATCGAGGCGCGCAGGGAGGAATGTGCGTGTATCTGGGATTGGACGTCGGCACGTCCGGCGTGAAAGCTGTGCTCGTGAATGAGGCTGGCGCGATTGTCGCGACAGCCGCGCGCGACCTTGTGCTGTCGCATCCCGCGCCGCTTTGGTCGGAGCAGGATCCCGATGCCTGGGTCGATGCGACGATCGGCGCCATCGACGATCTCGCAGCCGCGCATCAGCGAGAAGTGTCACACGTTCGCGGAATTGGCCTGTCCGGCCAGATGCACGGTGCCACGTTGCTCGATGCGAAGGGGCAGCCGCTGCGTCCGGCCATTCTGTGGAATGACGGCCGTTCTCATGCCGAATGCGTCGAGCTTGCGCAAGACTGTCCTTCCCTGCACGAGATTGCCGGCAATCTTGCGATGCCGGGCTTCACCGCCCCGAAGCTGATGTGGGTCGCGCGCCACGAGCCGGAAGTCTTTGCCAAAGTAGCGAAGGTGCTGCTGCCAAAAGCCTATGTCCGCTATCGGCTGACCGGCGAGATGGTCGAGGATATGTCGGACGCGGCCGGAACGCTCTGGCTCGATGTCGGCCGGCGCTGCTGGTCCGCGACTATTCTGCAAGCCACCGGACTCGACGTCCATCATATGCCGCGGCTCGTCGAAGGCAGCGAGGTGAGCGCGCATCTTGCTTCCGACTTCGTGCGACGCTGGGGCATGGCATCCGGCGTGGTGGTCGCCGGCGGCGCGGGCGATTGTGCGGCCAGCGCGATCGGGCTGGGCGCAATTGCGTCTGGTGACGCATTCCTGTCGCTCGGAACTTCGGGCGTGCTGTTCCGGGTCACGGAACGGTTTGCACCCGCGCCCGCTTCGGCGGTGCACGCATTCTGCCACGCACTTCCCGGCCTGTGGCACCAGATGGGTGTGATGTTGTCGGCCGCCGCCTCGCTTGCCTGGCTCGCAACTGTCATGGCAACGCCGGCTTCCGCGCTGCTCGCCCCGCTCGGCGAGGTCGTCGACCGCCCGAGCCCGGTAAAATTCCTGCCCTATCTCGATGGCGAGCGCACACCGCACAACGACGCCGCCGCGGCCGGCGCCTTTGTCGGTCTTCGCGGCGCGACCGGACGCGAGGATCTCGTCCAGGCCGTGCTCGAAGGCGTGGCCTTCGCCGCGCGCGATAATCTCGCGGCGCTCGGCAGCGCCAGTTCCGCGATCACCGAGGTCGATCTTGTCGGCGGCGGCTCGCGCTCGGCCCTGTGGGCCCAGATCTGCGCCGACGTGCTCGGCATTCCCGTCCACAGCGTCGAGGAGGGCGAGGTCGGCGCGGCGCTGGGCGCAGCACGGCTCGGCCGGCTTGCCGCAACCCGCCAAAACCCTGCGCAGGTCTGCACGCGTCCGCG
>CADEDX010000777.1 GCA_902826195.1 uncultured Bradyrhizobium sp.
GCGCTTCCAAATTGCGCCGTAGCGAGCGGGCGGCCGGCCCGTTACCCCATCTACAATCGTCCCTCACCCCGCCACGCCCCTGTTCTTCAGCACAAAACACGCGCCGCCTGCCTTGCGGATGCGGCTGCAGAGGACGTCAGCCGCAGGCCGCGTGTCGGCGCCGATCCGCACCTGGTAGAAGGCGCGCGTGCCGCGGCTGCGCATCACGGACGAGATCAGGCTCGGGTCCTGGTCGCCGATCACGGTGCTGAGGCGCTTCATGGCGCGGGCGTACATCGCGAGCGCCTTGTCGCGGGAGAAGCCGGCAGCGAGCTGCACGCCCCACAATTTGGCGGCGCTGAGCGTGACGCGCTGTTCGAGACCGGCGACGAAGGGATTTGGCGCCTGCTTCAACAGCGCCATCAAATCTCGGCAGTTCGACGTCGGTGTCCGCGCCGGCGGAGCACTGCCCTTTTGCGCTTTCGCCCAATGCTCGACGGCGGAGCCGGTGATGGCGATGACGTAGCTCCGCGTCTCCTGCGGCATCGGTCCGGCGCCGGCGAGCCACTCCTGGACCCGGCGCGGACCGGCGTTATAGGCCGCCGCCGCCAGCCCCAGATTGCCGAACTGGTCGCGCAGCTCGGCCAGGAACTCGGCCGATTTGGGCAGTGCGTGGACCGGGTTGAAGGGATCGAGCACGCCGCGTTCGTTCGCGGTGCCCGGCATGAACTGAGCGATGCCCTGCGCGCGCTGGCCGTTGCGCGTCACCGGCCCGATCGCATCAGGGCGAAAGCGGCTCTCCTGCCAGATCACGCGGGCGAAGAATTCCAGCGGGAGGTCGGCGGCCCTGGCAGCCGATTCGATCATCAGGCACATCGCCTCACGCGCGTCGCCCTCCCGCGCGCCGTCGGCCGCCACGGCGCGGGGCTGGAAGCTCGATCGGGTGGCCTCGCCGGCATCCTCGGCAACGGCGTCAGCGGACACGAAAAGCGCCACGGCGCACCCGAGGGCGCGAAGAAACCGGCCTCCAGGCCCGACAAGTTCAATTTGGGGGACACGACTGGCGTTAAACACGCCGGTTAAACGGTCGGAGGCCACCTCTGGATCCCCGGGTTTGCCGCGGCAAACCGCCATTTTGCACTGCAATTGTCCCGAAATCGGCCTCGTCGTAACCGCCGTTGATTTACGTTAATGCCGCATTTTGCGGCAGGCGGGCTTTTACGGGGAACCAGTCGGCGTAAAAGTCTCCCTCTTTGTTGGGAGACAAGCAATGCGGGACCGGCGCGAGAGCGTACGCGACAAGGTGATGTATGGCGGCGTGGCCGAGATCGGCGACTTCGGCACGACGCGCGAATGCATCGTCCGCAACATCTCCGACAATGGCGCGAACATCGAATTCAAAAATAATTTCCAGTTGCCGCGAGAGCAGCTCTCGTTGGGGATCGCGCGCAAGGGCCGCTCCTTCCTCGCTAAGGTGATTTGGTGGCGCGACAATTTCGTCGGCGTCGCCTTCCGGGCGGTGAGTCCGGCCGCGCCGGTCTCCGACCTCGAAGAACGGCTGCGCAAGAGCGAGATCAAGAAGCGGCAGCTGCAGCGGCAGATCGACCAGTTGCTCAACGAGCGCTAGTCTAAGCGCCACCATACAACATTGGGGCGCGCAGCATGCCTTCAAGACCGCCGGACGACCTGCCCGTCTACCGCCTGCTGACCGGCAAGGACGACGCCGGGTTCTGCCGGCGCGTTTCCGAGGCCATCGAACTCGGTTATGTCCTGTACGGCTCGCCTGCCCTGACCTTCAACGGCGAATATGTCGTGGCAGCGCAGGCGCTGGTCTGGCCCGGTGACTAGAGCCTTTTCCGTTCCGATTGAATCGGAACGGGCCTCTAGACTAGATTCTTGTTTTGACGCGTTTTCTTGATACGAATCGGTTTCCACTTCGCTGGAAAACGCTCTAACCACAAAAAAGCCGGCGGTCTCGCGACACGCCGGCTTTTCGTTTTCGGATGGACGCCGCTTACGCCTTGACCATCGGGCCCTTGGACGCCGGCCCCTTCGAGCCACCGCCGTTGGGGCCGCCCGATTTCGGCTTGCGCTTGCGGGCGCCGGGCAGCTTTTCCGGCTTCGGCGTGACCGGCCCCTCGACGAACTCGAAGCCGATCTTGTCCTTGTCCGCCTCGTCCTTGAGCAGGACAACGCGAACATGGCCGCCGCCCTTGAGCTGGCCGAACAGCACTTCGTCGGCAAGCGGCTTCTTGATGTGCTCCTGGATCACGCGGGCCATCGGCCGCGCGCCCATCTGCTCGTCATAGCCATGCTCGATCAGCCAGGCCTTGGCGGGCTCCGACAGCTCGATGGTGACGTCGCGGTCGGCGAGCTGCGCTTCGAGCTGCAGCACGAACTTCTCCACCACCATGCCGATGACGTCGGCATTGAGATGGGCGAACGAGACGATCGCGTCCAGCCGGTTACGGAATTCCGGCGCGAACTGGCGGTTGATCGCTTCGTGGTCATCGCCTTCCCGCTTGTTGCGCGTGAAACCGAAGGCCTGGCGCGCCAGATCAGCGGCGCCCGCGTTCGTGGTCATGATCAGGATCACGTTGCGGAAATTGACCTGCTTGCCGTTGTGGTCGGTAAGCCGGCCGTGATCCATGATCTGCAGCAGCACGTTGTAGAGATCCGGATGCGCCTTCTCGATTTCGTCGAGCAGCACCACGCAATGCGGATGCTGGTCCACGCCATCGGTCAGCAGGCCGCCCTGGTCGAAGCCGACATAGCCGGGAGGCGCGCCGATCAGGCGCGACACGGTGTGCCGCTCCATGTATTCGGACATGTCGAAGCGGATCAGCT
>CADEDX010000778.1 GCA_902826195.1 uncultured Bradyrhizobium sp.
TCACTGCGAGAAGTTATCGGTTCTCTCGACAACTGCTCCGGAGTCGTGCTGCTGACCATGCGTGCCGCGAGCTTCGGGGATATCGACGCCGAGAACATGCAAACGGACGTTGTCGATCTATGTCTGCATGCCAACGACATCGCGTTGGCGGCGCTCCGACAGTCCAAGCCTCCGCAACTCATCATTGTTACCTCCGGCGCACAGCAGGTCGACGGCTCCGAGAACCAAGCCAACGGCCTGTCGCAGGCCGCGTTGTGGGGATGGCGGAATTCACTTGCGTTGGAACACCCCGAGCTTCGTGCGAAGGCAGTGGATCTCGACCCAGACGCTGGCCCAACCGGACTATCGATGCTCGCCGACGAACTTATCGCAGACGACGAGGATGAGCGCATCGCTTATCGACACAATCGACGCATGGTTGGGCGCTTGGCCCGCGTGGATCGCACGCGTCGGGCGGTCTCACCAGATATCGAGCCTCCGGCCGTTCGGCTCGTGATCGAAGAACGCGGCACATTGGATGCGCTCGCCCTGCAACCGACGCAGCGTCGCGTGCCCGGCGAGGGCGAGGTTGAGATCCAGGTCCACGCGTCCGCGCTGAACTTCCGCGACGTGATGAATGCGCTGGGGACCTATCCTGGCGACGCCGGCCAGCTCGGCGACGAATGCGCCGGCGTCGTTGTGCGCGTCGGCGCCGGAGTTACACATCTGGCCGTTGGCGAGGAAGTGATGGCCCTGCTTCGCGGAAGCCTGGCCAGCTATGTGACGGGCGATGCCAATCTCGTGGCGCGGCGCCCCGTCACCTTGTCCATGGAACAGGCGGCGGGCGTGCCAATCGTCTTTGCGACGGCGGCCGTTGCGCTGGAGCGCATCGCCGGCTTGCGAAGAGAGAAGGGGGGCCAACGGCGAAAGCGGGTCCTTATCCATGCCGGCGCAGGCGGTGTCGGGCTGGCGGCAATTTCGCTTGCACTCAACGCCGGTGCTGAGGTGTTCGCTACTGCCGGTAGCCAGCCCAAGCGCGACTATCTCCGCTCGCTTGGTGTTCATCACGTGATGGACTCGCGCTCGCTCGCATTCTCTAAAATCGTCATGGAGCTTACAAACGGCGAAGGCGTAGATGCGGTGCTTAACTCGCTCGCTGGCGAGTTCATTCCCGCTTCCCTCGCAGTTGTGCGCAAAGGGGGGCATTTCCTCGAGATCGGCAAAACGGGAATCTGGACGGCGGAGCAGGTCGCGGCTCTTGGCCGCGACATTCGGTATTCGGTGATCTTTCTTGGCGACGATCAGAAGGCCCGGCCGGAAATGATCGGCGCTCTCATGCAACAGCTTGCCGGTCGCATCGATAGCGGCGAACTCACCGTGCCACGGACCCGGGTCTATCCGATCGAGCACGCCCAGTCTGCATTCCGGCTCATGGCGCAGGCGCGTCATTTGGGCAAGCTGGTGCTTCGCCTGCCCGCAGCAAGCCCGACGACGGTGCGTCCGGACGCCAGCTACCTTGTCACCGGCGGCCTGAGCGGCCTTGGTCTGGTCGCCGCTGCAACTCTCGCGGAACACGGCGCCCGTCATCTGCTGCTCGCCGGGCGCACGGCGCAGCCCGATGCGACGGCGCAGGCAGAAATAGCGCGGCTCAGGGCCACCGGCTGCGCCGTGCATCTCATCGCCTGCGATGTCGGCGCCGCCGATGCTGCCGCGCGTCTGGAGGCATCGCTCGCCACCCTTCCTCCGCTGCGCGGCATCATACACGCCGCCGGGGTGCTCAACGACGGGCCTGTCGAGACGCTTGGGCCCGAGCGGTGGCGGCCGGTCATGATCCCCAAGGTCGCGGGGAGCTGGAATTTGCATCAGATGTCGCTGCGGCGGCAGATGGATTTCTTTGTGTTCTTCTCTGCGGGCGCGGCGCTACTGGGTTCCGCCGGACAGGCAAACTATGCGGCGGCCAATAGTGTGATGGAGGCAATCGTCGGGTTGCGACGCGCGAGCGGATTGCCGGCGCTGGCGATCCAATGGGGCGGCTGGACCGAGGTCGGGATGGCGGCTCGGCTCGATGAGCGTGGCCGCGAACGCTGGCGCGCGAAGGGCTTGGAATTCATCACGCCGCGTGAGGGGGCGCGGTGGCTCGGCCAACTGCTGGGATGGAACGGCACGGTCGCGGTCATTCCGGCGCGCTGGCCGTCATACTCCGCGAGCGTGCCGGAGCAGGGACGTCGCTGGCTTGGCGAGCTTCTAGACAAGCAGACCAGCGGAAAACATCAGGCAAACGTGCGAAAGCTGCAGGACACGCTCGAAGACGCGCCTGCCCATCGCCGGAGCGAGCTGCTGATGGAGGGCCTTGCGGGACTGGCGCGCGCCGTGCTGGGCGTCGGCGCCGGCTTCCGGGTGCCTGAGGACTTGCCGCTGCGCGATCTGGGTCTCGACTCGCTGATGGCTGTCGAGCTGAGAAATCTGCTGGCGAAGGCGGGGCAAGCTCAGCTGCCCATGACACTCCTGTTCGACTACCCAACGCTGGAGGCTTTATCCGGTTACCTGACAAAGGCTTGGGGCTTTGGCGACGCGCGCGCAACGGAGAACGTCAAGCCATTCACTCCTGACGCTTTGGCTGAGGTCGACGCATTGTCGGACACCGAAATAGAGGACCTGCTAAGAAGCGAGCTCTCTCTGGCACGGAGCCCGCAATGAACGATACGTCGTCTTCTGCCCGCGCCGATCTTTTAAAACACGCGCTTGTTGAGATCCGCGAGCTGCGCGCACGCCTCGCCGACGCTGAATCGTCGCTTTCCGAACCAATAGCGATCGTCGGTGCCGGTCTGAGGCTCCCGGGCGGCT
>CADEDX010000779.1 GCA_902826195.1 uncultured Bradyrhizobium sp.
CCCGCACGCCGTTGACGGTGACGAGATCGCGGATTTTCTGGCCTGCGACTTTCTCGCCGTTCTTCTGCATGTCCTCGAAATGCTTCACGACGGCGGCGGCGACGCCGTATTTGGTCTCGTCGGCGCAATGCGGCGACATCGTCGGAGACGACCAGGTCTTCGGCAGCGCGTCCTTCAGATCGGCCATCGACTTTCCGGTCGCACGATCGAGCATTTCGCAGATCGCGATCGCCGAGACCAGGCCGTCGTCATAGCCGCGTCCGGTCGGCTTGTTGAAGAAGAAGTGACCCGATTTCTCGAAGCCGGCCAGCGCGCCCAGTTCGTTGGTGCGACGCTTCATGTAGGAATGGCCGGTCTTCCAGTATTCGACCTTTGCGCCCTGCTTCTGCAGCACCGGATCGGTGACGAACAGTCCTGTCGATTTTACGTCAACCACGAACTGCGCGTCCTTGTGGATCGCCGACATGTCGCGCGCCAGCATCACGCCGACCTTGTCTGCAAAGATCTCCTCACCGGTATTGTCGACCACGCCGCAGCGGTCGCCGTCGCCGTCGAAGCCGAGGCCGACATCGGCCTTGTGCGAGAGCACCGCATCGCGGATCGCGTGCAGCATCTCCATGTCTTCCGGATTCGGATTGTACTTTGGAAATGTGTAATCGAGTTCGGTGTCGAGCGGGATCACCTCGCAGCCGATCGCCTCCATCACCTGCGGCGCGAACGCGCCGGCCGTGCCGTTGCCGCAGGCGACCACGACCTTCAGCTTGCGCTTCAGCTTCGGCCGGTTGGTGAGGTCGGCGATATAGCGCGCCGGAAAATTCTCGTGGAATTGATAGGAGCCGCCGGCCTTGTTGTCGAACTCGGCGTTGAGCACGATCTGTTTCAGCCGCGTCATCTCGTCGGGACCGAAGGTCAGCGGCCGGTTGGCGCCCATCTTGACGCCGGTCCAGCCATTGTCGTTATGCGACGCCGTCACCATCGCGACGCAGGGCACGTCGAGATCGAACTGCGCGAAATACGCCATCGGCGTCACCGCCAGGCCGATGTCGTGCACCTTGCAGCCCGCCGCCATCAGGCCGGATATCAGCGCGTATTTGATCGAGGCCGAATAGCTGCGAAAATCGTGGCCGGTGACGATCTCCTGCTTGACGCCGAGTTCCTTGATCAGCGCGCCGAGCCCCATGCCCAGCGCCTGGACGCCCATCAGGTTGATTTCCTTCTCGAACAGCCATCGCGCGTCGTATTCGCGAAAGCCGGTCGCCTTCACCATGGGGGCGGATTCGAACGCATAGGTGTTCGGAATCAGCGCGGATTGGGGCTTCGGGAACATGAGCGGCCTTGTCATTGAAATTGCTTAAGCGAACACCGCAGCCTTAGCGAATAGCCGGGCCGGGCGATAGGCGGGAATGGCGATTTGTAGCGGTTAATAAAGGCAGACTGGTAAGCGGTAAACCTTACTGCTCCAGAACGAGCCTGCCGTCGGCATATTCGAAGCGCTTCAACTTCGACAGGAACGACAGGCCGAGCAGGTTTTCGGACAGCGCCTCGTCCGGCAGCACCATGGCTTCGACATCGCGCACCACGAGCCCGCCGACGTCCATCACGGGAATCCGCGCGCGGGCCGCCTTGATGGTGCCGTTGGCCGTGTTGACCTTGGCGTTGTAATCGGCGCGTAACGGGCGAAGGCCGAACTTCGCCGCGGACTTTTCGTTCAGCGCGACCACGGACGCGCCGGTGTCGACCATGAAATTGATGTGCTGGCCCTCGATCCGGCCGATCGCCTGGAAATGGCCGCGGAAATCGCGGGGAAGGCTGACGCGGGTGCCGCCGGTCGGAGAGACGGTCGTCTTGGGAAAGAATGGATCGGCGGCGGAATTGCTGGCAGCCACCTTGTCCGCGCCCTTGGCCAGTGCCGGGGTCGGCGACATCCGGTCCGCCATCTGGGCCATGAAAACGCCGGCACCGGCTATCGCTGCGGCAAACATCAGAAGGTTACGCATTACGCCACTCACGCGGGTCTAAGGACCGCCGATTTCACCACGCCATCCGCCAACCCGCGACTAAGCCGCAGGGTTGAAGCTCGTCATTTCGGCGAAAAGGATGAGCGAAGGGTTAACGAATTATCATCAAGTGCCGCGCGGCTTGACGCGGCGCGTCGGCAGCGCGGTGGCCGGGTCTTCCGGCCAGGGGTGGCGCGGGTAGCGGCCGCGCAGGTCGGAGCGCACGGCGGCATAGCTGCCGCGCCAAAAGCCCGGCAAATCGCGCGTCACCTGCACCAGGCGTTGCGCCGGCGACAGCAATTCCAGCACCAGCGGCACCGCACCCTTGGCGATAGCGGGATGGGTGTTGAGCCCGAACAATTCCTGCAGGCGGACCGCGATGGTCGGCCCCTGTTCGGCTTCGTAGTCGATCGCCAGCATGGTGCCGGTCGGCGCCTCGAAATGCGTCGGCGCTTCACGATCGAGCCGCGTGCGCAATTCCCACGGCAACAGCGCCATGAGCGCGTCGGAGAGGTCGCCGGGCGAAAGCTCCTTCAGCGCGGTCTTGTCGTACAGCGCCGGCGCCAGCCAGTTTTCGGCGTCGGCAGCAAGCGCGGTATCGGACAGATCAGGCCAACTGTCGCCTTCCGCCTTGCGCAGGAACATCACACGGTCGCGCCATTGCTTCAGGGCTTTCGACCAGGGCAGCCTGTCGAGCCCGGCGGCGACCAGTCCCGCGGCGAAAATCCGCGCGGTCTCCGCCGAGGGCGACAGTGAGATCGGCGCTTCCGACAGCGTGATCGCGTGCAGCGTCCGTTTGCGGCGCCCGCGCAGCGCCATC
>CADEDX010000780.1 GCA_902826195.1 uncultured Bradyrhizobium sp.
GACCTGCACGGCATGACCCAGACGCGGGCGCATCGCGCGCTGTTCGGCTTCCTGCAGCGCGCCCACCATGACGGGCTGACCTTTGTTCTTGTTATCACCGGCAAGGGCAAGATCGGCAACGAATCCGAGCGCGGCGTGCTGCGCCGCCAGGTGCCGCAATGGCTCGGCTTGCCGGAATTCCGCTCGCTGGTCGTCGGTTTCGAGGAGGCCCATATCGGCCATGGCGGCGGGGGCGCCCTGTATGTCCGGGTGCGGCGGGCGCGAATTTAAAACGGACGCACGATCCCGACGCGCGGGATCAGTGCGTTGATCCAGCCTGATATCATCGTCTTTCGGTCATCCGCCGGTATCAGCGGCACATCCTTGGAAGACGGCAGCACCTTCACCGCATGCAGGATCAGGAACAGGCACACCGCCCAGTTCGAAATCCAGCGGGAATAGTCGAACACGATTGCGAACATCACGAGATAGCCGAGGCTGATCATGATGACGGCAGCGGTGACGACGTGGCGGTGCGTCTCGATAGCGAGTGCTCCGATCAGATCGCGAAAGTATTTCCAGAGCGGCGTGTGCAGCCAGATCAGCAACGCAAACACCGGCATGCCGAGCAGATTGTGCGGCAGGCGGGCCCAGGTATCCGAAATCTCCTTCGCGAGCGGCTGATACCAGATGTAGGCAAAGCTCAGCAAATTGGTCTGCGACGGATCCGCCATCCGACTCTGCAGATAGGCGACGAACTCGCTCTCCGGCACCTTCATCGTTCCGTAGAATTGCGCGGTGATGAACAGCACGCCGACCGCGGCAAGCGCGGCGATGCCGACGGCAATGCTCTGCCGGTTGGCGTCATGAACGATATAATGACGCAACATCACGATGGCGGCGATGGTCGGCACATACATCAGGAGATGGATGTGGTGGATCAGAATGAGCGCCGCCGAGAACATCGCGGCGAGCAGGACATAGCCGAGCGAACGCGCGGGAATCATTAGCAGGACGATCGCCAGCAAGCAGCCGTAGATATCAAAATGCCCGAGCGTGTGCATGAAGTTCTTCAGGAAGAACGGCGAACCCGCCATGAACACGAACAGCGGAAGGCTCTTTTCGTCAGAGCCGAAGGTTCGCCGGAACAGTTTTACGAACAGTCCGGCCGTCACCAGCCACACCGCGCCCGCCAGCACGAATACCAGCCACACCGGCACCTTGGTGGCGAACAGCGAAACAAGCGCGCCGATCAGTGCGCGTTTGGTAAAGCCGAAATGATAATCGGCCAGGAGGTGGATGTAGGGGACATAAGGCGGCAGCGCGATCTTGTGCAGGAAGACGCCGAGCAAGACGGCAGCGTTGACGACCAGCATCAAGCGCCAGTGGTTTTGCCAGGCCCGCAAATTCACCCTCGTCGTCCCGGCCTTGAGCCGGGACCCATAACCCCGGTCATCTGTTGTGAAACAAGCCGTCGGCGGATGTGCCAAGCACAAAGGCCGCGGCGTAGGGGTCCCGGCTCAAGGCCGGGACGACGATCATATCCTGCAAAATCTACAGAATGAAACGGCTCAGATCGGCATTCTTGGCGAGGTCGCCGACGTGTTTCTGCACATACTCGGCGTCGACCTTGATGGTCTCGCCGTGCCGGTCGGGTGCTGCGAATGAAATCTCGTCGAGCACGCGCTCCATCACCGTCTGCAGCCGCCGCGCGCCGATATTTTCGACCGTCGAGTTAACGGCGACCGCGACATCGGCCAGCGCGTCGATGGCGTCGTCGGTGATGTCGAGCGTGACGCCTTCGGTCTGCATCAGCGCGACATATTGCTTGATCAGCGACGCCTCCGGCTCGGTCAGGATGCGGCGCAAGTCGTTGCGCGTCAGCGCTTCCAGCTCGACGCGGATCGGCAGCCGGCCCTGCAGTTCCGGCAACAGGTCGGAGGGCTTTGCGATATGGAACGCGCCTGAGGCGATGAACAGGACATGGTCGGTCTTGACCGCGCCGTGCTTGGTCGAGACAGTGGTGCCTTCGATCAGCGGCAGCAGGTCGCGCTGCACGCCTTCGCGGGAGACGTCGCCGCCGCTGCGGCCGTCGCGCACGCAGATCTTGTCGATCTCGTCGAGGAAGACGATGCCGTTGTTCTCGACCGCGCTGATGGCTTCGAGCACCAGATGGTCGCTGTCCAGCAGCTTGTCAGCTTCCTCGTTGACGAGGATTTCGTGCGAGCTTTCGACGGTCAGGCGGCGCGTCTTGGTGCGCCCGCCCATCTTGCCAAAAATGTCGCCGATCGAAATCGCGCCCATCTGCGCGCCGGGCATGCCCGGGATTTCGAACATCGGCATGCCGCCGGAGGATTGCGTCTCGATCTCGATTTCCTTGTCGTTGAGTTCGCCGGCGCGCAGCTTCTTGCGGAAGGAATCGCGGGTGGCGGGGCTCGACGCCGGCCCGACCAGCGCATCCAGCACGCGCTCCTCGGCGGCCTGCTGGGCGCGGGCTTCGACGTCCTTGCGCTTGCGCTCGCGGACCTGCACGATCGCGACCTCGACAAGGTCGCGGATGATCTGCTCGACGTCGCGGCCGACATAGCCGACTTCGGTGAACTTTGTCGCCTCGACCTTGATGAACGGCGCATTGGCGAGCTTGGCCAGCCGCCGCGCGATCTCGGTCTTGCCGACGCCGGTCGGCCCGATCATCAAAATGTTCTTCGGCAGCACTTCCTCGCGAAGCGAGCCGGTGAGCTGCAGCCGCCGCCAGCGGTTGCGCAGCGCGATCGAGACCGCACGCTTGGCGTCGGCCTGGCCGACAATGAAGCGGTCGAGTTCGGAGACGATTTCAC
>CADEDX010000781.1 GCA_902826195.1 uncultured Bradyrhizobium sp.
CCAAGAACACGCTGTATTGCTCGTTCTGCGGCAAGAGCCAGCACGAAGTCCGCAAGCTGATCGCAGGCCCGACGGTCTTCATCTGCGACGAATGCGTCGAACTTTGCATGGACATCATCCGCGAGGAGAACAAGACCTCGCTGGTCAAATCGCGCGACGGCATCCCGACGCCGAAGGAAATCCGCAAGGTTCTCGATGACTACGTGATCGATCAGGATCATGCGAAGAAAGTACTCTCCGTTGCAGTGCACAATCACTACAAGCGGCTGAATCACGCGACCAAGCACAACGACGTTGAGCTTGCGAAATCGAACATCATGCTGATCGGGCCGACGGGTTCGGGCAAGACGCTGCTCGCGCAGACGCTTGCACGCATCCTGGACGTGCCGTTCACAATGGCGGACGCAACGACGCTCACCGAAGCCGGCTACGTCGGCGAGGACGTCGAGAACATCATTCTGAAGCTGCTGCAGGCCGCCGACTACAATGTCGAGCGCGCGCAGCGCGGCATCGTCTATATCGACGAAGTCGACAAGATCAGCCGCAAGTCGGACAACCCCTCGATCACCCGCGACGTGTCGGGCGAGGGCGTGCAGCAGGCGCTGCTGAAGATCATGGAAGGCACGGTTGCCTCCGTGCCGCCGCAGGGCGGCCGCAAGCATCCGCAGCAGGAGTTCCTGCAGGTCGACACGACCAATATCCTGTTCATCTGCGGCGGCGCCTTCTCGGGCCTGGAGAAGATCATCTCCGCCCGCGGACGTTCGACCTCGATCGGTTTCGCCGCCCAGGTGCTGGCGCCCGAAGATCGCCGCACCGGCGAGATCTTCCGCCATGTCGAGCCGGAGGACCTGTTGAAGTACGGCCTGATCCCGGAATTCGTCGGCCGTCTGCCCGTCGTGGCGACGCTGGAGGATCTCGACGAGACCTCGCTGAAGAAGATCCTGGTCGAGCCGAAGAACGCGCTGGTGAAGCAGTATCAGCGGCTGTTCGAAATGGAGAATATCGAGCTTACCTTCGCCGACGAGGCGCTTGGCGCGGTTGCCCGCAAGGCGATCGAGCGCAAGACCGGTGCGCGGGGCCTGCGTTCGATCCTGGAGGCCATCCTGCTCGAGACCATGTTCGACCTTCCGGGCCTGGAAGGCGTCGAAGAGGTCGTGATCTCGCGCGAAGTGGTCGAGGGAACGGCCCGTCCGCTCTATATCTACGCGGACCGTTCCGACCGGGCCGTCGAGAGCAGCGCCAGCGCCTGATACCGTCAGGCCGGCAAGACCTGCAACTTCTGATAATGCGGCTGCCGGAGCTTCCGGCGGCCGTTGTAGCGTAAGCGTTTTTCGCGCGTTTCAGTCGCAATTTGCGGTTATTTTCCGTGACTTGACACCCCCATCCCCGATAGCCACCTAATGCACTTGGTGGCGGAAATCACACTTGAGATTCGTCGCAATTCATCCGGCATGAAGCGGCTGCAGAGGCGGCCGAGTGACCCGGAACTCCCGGCACCTTGTGGCGGTTGCGCAAGCGAAGCGGACTGCTTGCAAGGGGGCAAAACAAAAGGATAAGGCCATGACGACCCCAAAAACCAGGCCAACCATCGTTCTCGGCGAAAGCCATTCCTATCCCGTGCTGCCGCTTCGCGACATCGTGGTTTTTCCGCACATGATCGTGCCGCTGTTCGTTGGCCGCGAGAAGTCGATCCGCGCCCTCGAAGAGGTGATGAAGAACGACGCGCTGATTCTGCTCGCGACGCAGAAGAATGCTTCCGATGACGATCCAAACCCGGATTCGATCTATGAGGTCGGCACACTCGCCAGCGTTCTGCAACTGCTGAAGCTTCCCGACGGCACCGTGAAGGTGCTGGTCGAAGGGCTCGAGCGCGCGCGCGTGCAAAAATATTCCGACCGCAGCGAATATTACGAGGCGACCGCAGTGGCGCTCGCCGACACCGACGCCAATTCGGTTGAAGCCGAAGCCCTGGCGCGTTCGGTCGTGTCCGATTTCGAAAGCTATGTGAAGCTGAACAAGAAGATCTCCGCCGAAGTCGTCGGCGTGGTTCAGGCGATCACTGATTTCGCCAAGCTGAGCGATCAGGTCGCTCAACATCTCGCCGTCAAGATCGCCGATCGCCAGGGCATCCTGGAGACGTTGTCCGTCACGCAGCGCCTGGAGAAGGTGCTGGGGCTGATGGAGAGCGAAATCTCGGTGCTGCAGGTCGAGAAGCGCATCCGCTCGCGCGTCAAGCGCCAGATGGAGAAGACCCAGCGTGAGTACTATCTGAACGAGCAGATGAAGGCGATCCAGAAGGAACTCGGCGACGACGAAGGTCGCGACGAGCTGGCCGATCTGGAAGAGAAGATTGCCAAGACCAAGCTTTCCAAGGAAGCGCGGGAGAAGGCGCAGCACGAGTTGAAGAAGCTGCGCCAGATGTCGCCGATGTCCGCGGAAGCGACCGTCGTGCGCAACTATCTCGACTGGCTGCTGTCGATCCCGTGGAACAAGAAGTCCAAGGTCAAGAAGGATCTGGAAGCCGCGCAGGCGGTGCTGGATGCGGACCACTATGGGCTTGAGAAGGTCAAGGACCGTATCGTCGAGTATCTCGCCGTGCAGTCGCGCGCCAACAAGCTGACGGGGCCGATCCTGTGCCTAGTTGGACCTCCCGGCGTCGGCAAGACCTCGCTCGGCAAGTCGATCGCGAAGGCCACGGGCCGCGAATTCGTTCGCGTGTCGCTCGGCGGCGTGCGCGACGAGGCCGAGATCCGCGGTCATCGCCGCACCTATATCGGCTCGATGCCCGGCAAGATCATCCAGTCGATGCGCAAGG
>CADEDX010000782.1 GCA_902826195.1 uncultured Bradyrhizobium sp.
TGAGCGACACTTTCACGCTGGCCCATCTGTCCGACCCGCATCTGCCGCCGCTGCCAGCGCGAATGAGCGACACTTTCACGCTGGCCCATCTGTCCGACCCGCATCTGCCGCCGCTGCCTGAGGTGCGGCTGCGCGACCTCGTGGGCAAGCGGGCGCTCGGCTATCTGAACTGGACCCGCAACCGCCACAAATACCACCGCCGCGAGGTGCTCGACGCGCTGGTCGCCGACATGCAGGCGCAGCGGCCGGACCACATCGCGGTGACCGGCGACCTCGTCAACCTGGCGCTGGAGGCGGAATTTTCGCCGGCGAAGGTCTGGCTCGAAAGCGTCGGCCCGCCGCGGGAAGTCACAATCGTGCCCGGCAATCACGACGCCTATGTCCGCGCCACAAGGCATCGTTTCACCGACATGTTCGAGGATTACCTGCGCGCCGACATCGAGGAGGCCGACAGCGCAGCATTCCCGTTCGTGCGCCATCGCGGACCGCTGGCGCTGATCGGCGTTTCGTCGGCGGTGCCGACGCTGCCCTTGATGGCCACCGGCAGGCTCGGCCAAGCGCAGCTCGACGCGCTCGATCGCAGGCTGGCCAAACTGTCGACCGAAGACGCCTTCCGGGTTCTGCTGGTGCATCACCCGCTGCATTCGGGCGCACGGATGAAGCGTCTCACGGATTCGAAGGCGCTGCGCGCTGTGCTGAAGCGGCGCGGCGTCGAACTGGTCCTGCACGGCCACGACCACATTCACTCCACGGTGTGGCTCGAAGGCGTGGATCGGCAAATTCCGGCGATCGGCGTGCCCTCGGCCTCGGCGCTGGCACACGGGCATTATCCGGCGGCGGCGTATAATCTGTTTTCGATCACGCGCAACGGCAACCAATGGCGCTGCGTGCAGACGGTGCGCGCCATCGATGCCGACTTCAAGGTCAGGCAGATCAAGCAGGTGACGCTGCTTTAGCTCTCAATCCCCGCCGCCGCAGCCGCCGCCTCCCCCGTCGCCGCCACCGCCGCCGCCATCACCGCCGGAGTCGCCGCTGCCATCGCCGAACCCGTCCGAACTGCCGTCGAACGACGTATCCGAGAAATCGCCGCCGCACTGCCCGCCGCTGCTGCCGCCCTCGCGCAGCGCTTTGCAGTCGGGCTGATAGACGAACCCGTTGGCGATCTTCAGCTTGCTGTCGAGCGCGAACAACAGCGGCAGGCGCGTCGGGGTGACCGGATCGATGTTCTCGTATTTGCAGCAATACCACCAGACGCGGCGCAGGCCCTCGTTGCTCTTGCGGTGTTCGCCGAGGACGACGGCCGGCGTGTGGTGCAGGAAGCCGCCGAAGGCGCGGCGGCAGAACGCGTCATAGTCGCGGGTGTACAGGATGAATTCGTGCCAGAGGTCGTCGGCGACCTGCGACGGCATCGACACATAGCGTTTGCCGCTCATCAGATAGGCGAGGAAAAATTGCCGCAAGCCGCGCGACACCAGCGCGCTGTCCCTGCGCGCAAAGCCGGGATGGTGCTTCTCCAGCCGCTCCAGCAGCCCGCGCGGCCAGCGGAAGGTGCGAATGAATTCGGCGCGCCGCAGCGTCTGCCACTTGCCGTACAGCCAAACACAAACGAACAGGACGATGACCAGCAGAATGGCAAACGGTACGGTCATGATGCGATCGACACCACTTTCCAATCCGTTGCGTGGCCAGCCTCAGAAATTCTTCAAGCCTGCATACAGCGCCAGCCCGAACAGCGCCACCACTCCCAGCACGAAGCCGAGCGCGAACATGCCAAAACCGCGACGGCGCGGCTTTTTCTCTTCGACCGGCTCGGCCACGGGCGTCGCCACCATCGCGTGCTCGCGCTCGATCATGCGGCGCGCGACGTAGCTGGTGACGGCATCGACGATGGCGGGCACGTCGTGCGATTCGGCGATCACGATGCGGCCGAAGCGGGTATCCTGCACGAAGCGATAGATACGCTTGTCGCGCCCCATCACCACATGCGCCACGATGTCGATCCACAGCCGCGGCGTCTCGCCCTGGCTGACGCCGCGGTCGAACAGGTCGACCTTCTCGGGCACCTCGGCAAACAGCGGATCGAGCGCCTCGTTGAGGATCTCGAGCCGGGCGACCTCGGCATCGCGAAGCTCGACCACCACGCCAGTGCGGTCGGCGGCCTCGATGCGGGCCCGGCGCAACGCGTCGCGCAGCCGCGTCGGTCGGATGTCGCGGGCCTCGTTGGTGTTTTGCGCTTCTGCCATGGCTTGCCGCCTTTTTCCTGAGAGGTGGGCCGGGTTAACCTATCAGTAACCATGTTCCGCGCAATGGCTGTTGTTTTGCAATAGCTTAGCGGTCCACCGGGTCGTGGGTTGTGAGACGAGCGCCCCTTTCCATCATCGTCATGCCCTGGGCTTGTCCCGCCTGCGGGGCCGAAGCCCCTTCGGCGGCAGGCGGGACAAGCCCGGCCATGACGAGGTTGGGGGCTACGCCGAGCCCGAACAATGACCAAACGCAGGCGGCCCCACCCGGTTGTCCGGATGGGGCCGCCTGTCCTTGGTATTTTCCTTGGGCTTCCTCAGTTTGTATAAGGCTCGGCTTTATCAGGCGGAGACGCGGGAGGGCTCTTCGACGATCGAAAAGCGCACGCCGGCCTTGTGGCGGTTCTCTTCCGAGACCGTGCGCCAGGCATCTTCGGCTTCCTTGCGGGTCTTGAACGGTCCCTGGACCTGGGCGGAGCCTTCCACGAGCTTGTGGAAGTTCATCGAACCGAACTCGCCGCCAATCACCCAGAAATTGCTCTTCGTCATGACTAGTCTCCTGCTTT
>CADEDX010000783.1 GCA_902826195.1 uncultured Bradyrhizobium sp.
GCTCGATTCCGAAGATCCGACCGCAGCGGCGGAAGAGGCTGCCGCCAATGAACTCTCCGAAAGCATGGCGCTGCAATGGGCCGCCATGGTGGAAGATGGCGGCCGCGAGTTCGGCAACAAGAATTCCGGCGAACGGGTCCTGTCGCAGGAAGAAATCGACAATCTGCTGGGTTTCACCGTCGGCGACGTCAATCTCGACGACCATTCCGGCATTCGCGCCATAATCGATTCCGCGATGGTGTCCTACGAGCGTCTGCCGATGCTCGAAATCGTGTTCGACCGCCTGGTGCGGCTGATGACCACGAGCCTGCGCAATTTCACCTCCGACAACGTCGAAGTCTCGCTCGACCGCATCACCTCGGTCCGCTTCGGCGACTACATGAATTCAATTCCGCTGCCCGCCGTGCTCAGCGTGTTCAAGGCCGAGGAGTGGGAGAATTTCGGCCTCGCGACGGTGGATTCCAGCCTGATCTATTCGATCATCGACGTGCTGCTCGGCGGCCGCCGCGGCCAGACCTCGCTGCGCATCGAGGGCCGGCCCTACACCACGATCGAAACCAACCTGGTCAAGCGCCTGGTTGAAGTCATTCTCGCGGATGCCGAACAGGCTTTCCGCCCGCTGTCACCCGTGACCTTCTCGATCGACCGGCTGGAAACCAATCCTCGCTTTGCCGCGATCAGCCGTCCCGCCAACGCTGCGATCCTGGTGCGCTTGCGCATCGATATGGAAGACCGCGGCGGGATTGTCGAACTGCTGCTGCCTTACGCCACCATCGAGCCGATCCGCCCGGTTCTGCTCCAGATGTTCATGGGCGAAAAGTTCGGCCGCGATCCGATCTGGGAAGGACATTTCGCCACCGAAGTTGCGCAGGCCGAGATCTCGGTCGACGCCGTACTGTACGAAGCCGACATTCCGCTGAAGCAACTGATGAAGCTGAAGGTCGGCGATACCCTGCCGCTGGAAATGCGCCCCGAAGCGCTGGTGCAGGTCCGCTGCGGCAACGTGCTTTTGACCGAGGGACGCATGGGCCGGGTCGGCGACCGCGTCGCCATCCGTGTCACCAAGCAGTTGCGCAAACCCAATACCACCTTCGCGATGTTCGAGAAGGCCGACGAGCAAACCAAGTTGATGGAGGCACAATGAGTCATTCCCTTGGCGTCGCAATCGAGAGTCTGGTGGCGGTGCTGCTGATGCTAACGATCGGCTACTGCATGCTGCTCAACAAGCGGCTGCAGCGGCTGAAGGCGGACGAGCATTCGCTGAAAGCCACGATCGCCGAACTGATCACCGCGACCGAGATCGCCGAACGCGCGATCGGCGGCCTCAAGCACACCGTGCGGGACGTCAACGAAAACCTCGGCAGCCAGCTCACCGCGGCGACCCAGATGGCCGGCAATCTGAAGAGCATGCTCGCCGAGGGTGACGGTGTCATCCGCCGGCTGGGTCGGATCGCGATCGCGGCGCGGCCTGCGCAGGAGGTCGAGCCCGCACCGGCGACTCAGGTCTCGACCGCCAAGGCGGTGGCCGCGGCGGCTGAAGCATTTTCCGAACGCAGAAGGGCCAGTGGCCTCGCCGCATGAAATCGTTCCGCGATATCCGAGTCATTCCGGTCGTGCTGGTCGCGGTCTTCGGCCTTGCGGTGCTGAAGATCGCAGGCTTGGTGATCGATGGCGGATACGTGTTCGACTATCAGGTCAAAGAGCCGGCCAAGCGCTCCTGGGCGCAGGACAATTTCGGTTATCCAAGCGGCGCCAAGCTTGAATCCGCTGATATCACCGGCTCGGTCAAGAAGGAAGAGAAAAAGGAAGAGCCGAAGCCGGCCGCCGACGCGCCGAAGCCGGACGGCGTGGTGGTGTTCCCGGACCAGAATCCGCAAACGGTGTCGCCTTCGGAGCGCGCCATCCTGGAACGGCTGCAGGCGCGTCGCCAGGAACTGGAGCAGCGCGCGCGCGAAATCGAAATCCGTGAAAGCCTGTTGAAGTCCGCCGAGAAGCGTATCGAGGGCCGCGTCGAAGAGGCGAAAGCCACCGAGGCCAAGATCTCGACCGCGACCGGCCAGAAGGCGGAGCAGGACGCCGCGCGCTTCAAGAGCATCATCACGATGTACGAGGGCATGAAGCCGAAGGACGCAGCCAAGGTGTTCGACCGGCTGGAGATGTCCGTGCTCTATGACATCGCGTCCCAGATCGCGCCGCGCAAGATGTCGGACATTCTGGGCCTGATGCAGCCGGAAGCGGCGGAGCGGCTGACCGTCGAACTGGCCCGCCGCGCCGGCGTCGACAAATCGACATCCACCGCCGAATTGCCGAAGATCGAAGGCAAGATCCTGCAGCCAAAGCCCTGACGCGGCAGAAAGCCCGCAGCAGGGATTTGCGCTGCAAGCTCAGAACCGGCGCGGCCCCAGTACGACGAACGAGCGATGCGCGACCGAGAGCGCACCGCGCTCGTTAGTCTCGAGCGCGATCTTCTGCGCCAGCATCACATCGCCTGCGACGAGGTCGCCGTCCGGAACGAAGCACCAGTTGCAGACCTGCTGGCCCGTATTGCCGAGTTCCTCGATGTTCGTCTGGCTGCCGTGGTGGATCCGATAGCGCGTCCCGGTATCGCTGCCGACGACGTCGAAATATCGCAAGCGCTCATAGCACTCGCGCTGCTTCGGCGAGAGCCATTCCTTCAACAAGGTGAGCGCTCTTGCCTCGGTCTCACGACGGAACGTTCTGGCGCCGGAGCCGGAGCGCGCTACGACCAGGGAGAGCGCCGAAAGCAGCAGCGTTCCCAGTAAGGCCATAGCGAACGAGCCTATC
>CADEDX010000784.1 GCA_902826195.1 uncultured Bradyrhizobium sp.
AGGGTAGCGGTCCTAAGGGGAATCGATATCTCGTTTGCTCAAAGTCCACTAGGCAATTTGGATGCCGCGGTAAGCGGTGGCGCTACCATGACTTTGAGACTTCATTTCTTGCATTCGTTAGCGAGATTGATCTGTCCGCTTTGGTCGACCCGGAGGATAGCCAGAGGGAGCAGAAAAGAGCTGCGCAAAAAGTTGCCTCATTGGAAGGAGAGATTGGCAGCGTAAGCGCGCTCATGGACAAGACCTATCACCTCTTGGAGTCGGGTGCTCCGGAGGAGTTCATCCTGTCAAAATTGCGAGAACTTCAAACGCGCAAAGACGAATTGACTGCATTGATCGCTGAATCGCGAAAAGAAATGGAGAAAATTGAGTCACAAAGACAGAGGATCTCGCAAAGTAGGGACGAAATCAAAACTTTGCTTCACCGTCTTCAGAATGCCAATCAGCCAGATCTTTTCGAGCTGCGCTCTAAGATCGCGTCTCAAGTCGATGATCGAAACTCTGTCGGTCGCCCCGCAAGGAGGACAGCCAAGACTGACGAAAATCGCCGGGGAGGCTCGAAAGGCGTTCGGGGCTGAAGCAGCCGATGTTGTGGCTTACATCGCTCGCCGCGCGGCGTCACCTCAGCAATCGCTCCCTTACTTTTCGGTAGGCTTCCGCGACGGGCGGGTGCGGATCGTTTTCCCGGACGCAGAAGATCCCTTGAAGTACGAACAACAAGTTGTCGCCAAGGCTGGTTCATTCCGCCCGACTGTCGAGTGGCCAACGACTGCCGACGATATCGACCTGCCGGATGAGCACGAAACTAAGGGTGGCATCAAAATCGAATGGTCAACCTAATCTGCAAAAAATGCGCGGAATTAGACGGCATTTCGGCGAGTTCTGCCGTCGCGCATCAGTGTACGAACAACCGCACGGGCAAGCAGTTCACCGCTTACGTCTGCAAGACTTGTCTGGCCGCGGGGCGAGAAACGCGGGTAACATGTCGTACATTCGCTGCGATAAGTGGGTGCAGTACTCGCGATAAGCAGAAACGATATCAAGCCAACGCGGCTCGATAGAAGGGAAATAAAGAATCCCAAACAGGTCACTCAAGGATCTAAAATTTCCCCACCGGGGAATCCACCGGTTCGGGTAGTAATTCAGGCCGCTAATTTGATAGCATCGGAGGTACGGAGATGGCTTCCAAGGGGTTTCGGCATCTAATCCATAAGAGCGCAATTTTATTTACGCTGTTAGGGGGGACCGCCCACTGCTTCGCCTACTCTGATGACACGCACTACACAGCATCGTTCGCCATCGCATTGGCGTTCGGATTTGGCTGGGAACAGTCACTCTTAATAGCCAGCGCCAATCAGGCCGTGGACACGAATGTCTTCACCAAACCTACAATTCATACAGGGCTTGGTCGAGGCGCAACCTCGAACGAAGTGCGCCAGTTTGAAAAGTGCGGGGCTTCGTTAGGACTGAGCCTTCAAGATTATTACTTTCACTGCTTTAGTCCAGTAGCCGACAAGCGAGGTGAGAGGAGTTCAGTAGTCGAAGAGCATCTCAAAAGTCTGGAGGCAAATGCGAACGAGCTTATTGATAATTCCAACTCACAAAAATCCGCAGAAGCCACAACGAGAGCGTTGGTAGCTATTGGCATCTACCTTCATTGCCAGCAGGACTCTTGGTCCCACAGTAGTTATGGTGATCACGCAGTAGGGCACATCGCCGACGATATTATCGGGCAAAGTCCAGACGAACTACCGCGGTATCCGACAATCTCTCGCAAGGCGCTTGCAGAAACGATCGATAAGCTGGAACGCTTTCGGGAGAAATTTGGATTAAAGCGTCCCACCCCAACGAAGGAAGAGCTCGGCCAGCTCGTTAACGCACTGATCGACGAGCCTGCGGGGCACAACAAGACGATTCCGGTGCCCGATCGAAAGATCTGCAATCAAAAAGCGACGGAATACTGGGTAGCTAGGCTGATAAAGGCCTACCCTGAACTCTATGATCAGAGCGTACCAGCAGATACATACGAGTACACAATCACGCCGGTTGTGTACGAGACCGTTTATGAGCTGCAGAAAGGTCCCCCGCAGCCTCGTGTTGTTGCTGAATCCTATCTTATCAATTGGCCATGCCAGGAGCTTTTTGCGAAGGCTTTCCCAGAAATCAGAGCCAAACGGCGGCCCGACACTCAGTCATTCCACAACATCACCAGAACCATCGACTGGGCCGATCCCGTGCACCTTTCGTTCGTAAAGTTACCTCCTGAAAAATTGCCGCTATTCAAAGTCCAACTCTCCGTAAATCCCGTGTTCAACGACAAAAGCGACTACGAGCGTTGAAGAGTTGATCCCAAATAGCTTTTGGCGGATATTTGGAGATCGAACACCTGATTTCGATAGTCTGCGCTACCGGTTCAAATAGTTCTTGACCGTTTGCGGATGGAATTTCCGCCCGGTTGTCGTCGTGATTCCCGCATCATTCAGATGCCGCGCAATCTCGCTGTAAGAAAGCTGCAATACATCCGCATCCAGATTTGCCCTGAGCTGTGATGCAAACTCGTCAGCCGCCTTGCGATTCTTCGCGGCTAAATTCCGTCCATTCAAGCCAAGAATTTTGCCTCGACGTTTGGCCTCGGCCAAGGCGGCCTTAGTCCGTTCAGAGATAAGGCGACGCTCCTCCTGGGCGAGAGCGGCGAATATGTGCAGCTGAAAATCTGTAGCGTTCGGCATCTCTGCGCAGACCAGGCTGACCTGCCCCTGAAGTTTCACCCAGTAGCGGTTAGAGTCTCAGCGGATGTTACG
>CADEDX010000785.1 GCA_902826195.1 uncultured Bradyrhizobium sp.
GGGCTGTTCGGCGGCTTCGGTCCAGTGCCGGACGCGCTCGCGCAGGCCGGCCGGCTGGCCGGCACCCCGCGGACTTCACAAGCTTCCTTGCGCCGGCTGATCGAACACTTCCAGGCTCGAAGCGTTCACATCTTGCGGCCCGGCCCTCCGAGCGCGGCGCCGATCAGTGCAAGCGTGTGCCCGCTCGCCTTGCCGATCGTTGCCTTGCCGAATCCGACCTGCTCCGCGGCATGGGTTTGCTGGATGCTCGCAAGACCATGGACCACCGACCAGGCAAACATCGCGTCCTGATCGACGTCCGCATGCGCCGAGCGACCGGGCAGTTTGCCGATCGCCTCCCGCAGCATCGCGAAGGCCTGACGGGCCTGTGACATCATCTCCGGATGATCGGCCGGGTTCGGCAATGGCGTGCCGAACATCAACTGATAATGCAGCGGATGCTTCCGCGCATAATCCAGATAGGATTGTCCGAGGTGACCGAGATCCCTGTAAGGATCGTCGCTGCGCGTGCGTTTCGCGAGATGATCGGCGAAGCTTGCATAGGCCCGGCTGACGACTTCGGCCAGAATGTGCTCGCGGCTTGGAAAGTGCTTGTACGGCGCCTGATGCGAGACCCCCAACCGGCGGGCCACGTCGCGCAAGCTCAACGCGTCAAGGCCGCCCTTTGCAATGATTGCCAGCGCCTGCTTTACGCAGGCCTCACGCAAATCGTGCGTCTTGTTGTTTCTTGCCGTCATCCTGATGCCGCGTCATGCCTCCCATCACGACGGCCATTATCCGGCTCCGCGCCAGCCGCGGCAAGGGAAGCAGCGAGGCTTCGAGCAATTTAGCCAGGAAGCCAGGCCGTACGGTGGTCCGGTGGCCGAGCGCGTCGAGCGTAGCCCGCGCTACCGTGGCCGGGCTGGCCGCCGCGCCCATGCGCATATCGGCACGGGCCCCAAATCCGCTACGTACCGGCCCCGGCGCGGAAGCGACGACATCGACGCCGGAACCCGACAGTTCAAGCCGCAACCCTTCCGCGAAAGTCTGGATGAAAGCTTTCGTCGCGGCATAGGTCGCAGCACGCGGAACGCCCTGAAAAGCCACCAGGGAACTCATCAAGACGAGCCCGCCGCGCCGTTGACCGGCAAACCGCCGCGCAAAGTGGTGAGAAAGTTCGACGACCGAACGGCAATTCACATCGATCATGTCCAGTTCGCGATCAATCGGGTTGTCAATGAAAGGACCCGACGTACCGAAGCCGGCAATGGCGGCCAGCAGGCCTACCTCGATATCCTTCGCCGCCGAAACAATCGCATCGACCGCACCGGGTTGTCCCAAATCGACAGCAACCAAGATCGTTCGGATATGATGTGTTTGCGCCAATTCGGCCGCGAGCGCTTCAAGCGCGTCGCGGCGACGCGCGACAATCAATAGATCGAACCCAGCCTCGGCAAGGCAAATTGCGACCGCTCGTCCGATCCCGTCCGACGCTCCCGTCACGACGGCCCACGGTCCATACTTCGCGCGCCACTTTCGCGATCGAGCCGTACTGCCCGAATGGACCGGCGGGGAAATCCTGTTCGCTGAAGCCGACATCGCCGTCTACCTCTTGCACAATACCGAGCAAGCATGTTAACGCGTGTTAGTAGACAGTGTCAACCTCGTGAGTGACCATGCCCCTTGCCGTGTTTGCCCTCGCGGCGATCAATGTCGCCATCGGCACCCAGAGCTTCGTGTTCGCCGGACTGTTGTCCGAACTCGCCGGCGATCTCGGAATCTCGATCGGCACCGCCGGCCTGCTGGTGCCGGCATCCTCGATCACGTTTGCCGTCGCCGCACCGTTCGCGACCGCGTTGGTGTCGGGGTTCGAACGCAAGCGCGTGATGGTGGCGAGCCTTGCGGTCCTGGCGCTGTGCAACGCGCTATGCGCGATCGCGCCAACCTTCGGCTGGCTGCTGGCATTGCGGATTCTCGGTGGCGTCGTAACGGCATTTGCCGGATCGCTCGCGACGGTGGCGGTCACCTCTTTGGTGCCGGCAGAACAACGGGGCCGCGCCTTCGCGATCGTGGTCGGCGGCCTGACGGTCGCTCTGGTGCTCGGCGTTCCGCTGGGGTCGGTCGTCGGTGGCCATTTCGGCTGGCGCACGACTTTCAGCTATTCGGCGGCGGTGTGCGCGCTCTCGGTGCTGCTTATCATGGCAGCGTTACCGCAGATCAATCCGCTGCCGGGCCCGCGCGCAACTTTCGCGCCGCTGCTGAGAAACCGCGCCATTCTGCGGGCTTTCGGCCTGACCATTCTCGGCTTCGCCGCTGCGTTCACGATCGTGGCGTATCTCGGACCGATCATCAATCAATTGACCGGCGTCACCGGCGCCGGCGTAGGCGTTCTGCAGGCGTTTATCGGCATCGGCTCTCTGGTGGGCCTCGCCGCCGGCGGGATGGCCGCCGATCGCCGGATGATCCGTGTGGGGCTGATGGTTTCATTCGCCGTGATGGCGCTGGATATGTCGGCCTATGCGTGGGCGCTCGGTCTGCCGGCACAGATGACAACACAGCCCTTCGTCGCGGGCCTGATCTTTCTGCTCGCCTCGACCATGTTCGCGGCCGTTCCCATGAATCTCGCCCAACTTTCGCAGCTTGCGGGGCCAGCGGCTCCCGTCGCTCTGGCACTTAATGGTTCGCTGGTGTCGTTCGGCCAGGGTCTTGGCGCCATCTGGGGCGGGGCCATCAATGATTTTGGAGGACTGGGCTGGATCGGCGCCGGCGGCGCATTTCTCGCCACCGGTGCATTCGCCCTCGCCTGTCTGGA
>CADEDX010000786.1 GCA_902826195.1 uncultured Bradyrhizobium sp.
GGCACATCGGCTCCGGCTCGGCCATCATCGACGGCGACATTGTCGTCCCGGCCGCCGACGGCACCACAGATTTTTCTGTGCTTCAGAATGAGCTGAAGGGACAGTCGACCAAGATTGTCCTCGTCGCTTTCGACCTGCTCTACCTCAACGGCTACGATCTACGAAAATTGCCATTGATTGAGCGCAAGAAGCATCTGAAAAAAATCATCGATGGGACTGACCTTCAGTTCAGCGAGAGCTTCGAGGTCGACGGCAAGGAAATGTTTGCTCACGCGTGCAAAGTCGGGCTCGAGGGCGTCGTCTCAAAAGTGCGCGACGGCATCTATCTCTCCGGCCGCGGCCGCGATTGGGTCAAGAAAACCTGCGCTCAGCGCGAGACGCTCACGATCGCCGGCTTTGCGCTCGACGGCAATGATTGGGACGGCATCTATCTCGGCCGCCGCAAGGGAGATGATCTCATCTATGCCGGCAAGGTCGACCACGGCTTTGACAAAAAGTCGTCGACAGCCCTGCGAATACGGCTAATGCCCCTAATCCGAAAAACGCAGCCCTATACCAAACGGATCGCGCACAAGGGCATCTGGGTTGAACCCGAGCTGTTGGCCGAAATCGAATACCGCGCGAAATCGGCCGAGGGAAAGGTACGGCATCCATTTTTCAAGGGATTGCGAGATGATCTATGATCAAGCCCGATGACGGAACGTGCAAGCGAAGCCGCGTTTGCGGTCGCCCGAAAGGCGTTAGCGCGAGTAACAACGCAAGTTTCGCCGTTTGGGCACGGCTGAATTATCCCACTTAAATGATTGATCTGCCATCGAATCTCTGAAATGTCTTAATTTTGGGGGATAAAATTCAATTCTATTGGCATTATTCTCGGCTTCGTTTTCGCTGTCTCGGTTTCGTAAGCTTCCGCATCCACATATCTTTACAAGGGCAACGAACTTTCTGACGGAACCCATATCGAGGCTTCGGCCGACTTGGTTTGCGCGGTCGGCTGCGCCGCAGGGTCGTATTCTTATTCCAGCGGAATCAGCTCATTTTCCATTTCGCAATATTCGATCCTTAATACCGTGCTTTTGCAGCTGTCTGCACCTTCCGCTAATAGCACTACCGGGGGTTTCAACGACTATCTGTCTAGGCCCGCTATCGCCTCGGAAGCTCGCCGAAGTGGATCGTTATCAAGGTGCGCATAGCGTGCGGTGGTCGATACTTGGGAGTGGCCCAACAAACGTCCAATGATAGGCAGTCCCGGGCCTCAGAGGTTCGAATCCTTTCGGGCGCGCCAATAAAATCAAAGCACTTAGAAAGATCACCGTTTGAGGTCGAGAGATTTAAACGGTTTTTCAAACGGTGGATTCCTAACCGTTGTTGTGTTGTGACGATACCCGTGGATCGAGATCGGATGTTCGCGCTGCAAGACCAGGCGGGACGTCGATCTGGCTGCGCTGCCCGGTTTCAGAAGACATGAGCGTACTGCTGGGGTGCCACTTCGGAAGAGACAGGATATCGCTAGTCTAATGGTCAAAACACGAAAAGTTGTTGCTTAACCAACGCGTTTTGTTTCTCGATTACGCTGAGCCGGCTGGAGCTGCACGACAGCGGCACGTTCGTGAGGTTCACGCCAAGCGGTCCTGTTTGTTTGTGGAGTTGTGCGGCCGAACTACCATACCCGCGCAACAAAAAAATTATGACGCCTTTTGAAAAAGCGTCGCGAACTCCCTCAACTCGGTCACATTAAGATCAGATAGCGCCCAGTAGGTCGTATCTCCAACATTCCAACTGACAATGTTATATCCGTTGACCGGCGGAGGCGAAGCTGTGTGTGGCATGCCTTCAGCTGCAGAAACGGCGGAAAGGCTGATCAGATGCCGACGCCTGCCATAAACCAACGTCGGAACAGGTGTTTTCGCAAAGACATCGATGCGCGCACCGACAAGCGGGAAGCCCTCTCCGGCGAGATCCACGACCTTTGGCGATTGCGGAATTTTCCCGGTGAACCATGGCTTTACCGTATGCCTGTCAGACGACACCATGTCGGTAGGTTGTGGTGCCGACAGCGCCCGCATATGACCGTCGACTAGCTCGGTCAGCATAATGTTCGGCGCGGACGATCTAAGTGCGAGCCAGGTGACGCTGCTTGATAGCGCCATCGCGGCTACCACGGATGCAGCCATTAAATGCCATGTTGGTCGGATCGGACGCCCACTTTTGCCGACCGCTGCATCAATGCGTTTTTTTAAGGAAAGAGGAATCGCTTCAGGTTGGAATTCCTTACGTAGAGTACCTTGCAGAACACGGATGGCATTTGCCTTGTCGGCCAGTACAGGATTGGCACCGATCATTTGCTCTAGGGCAAGGATACCGGCGGCGTCTAGTTCTCCGTCAAGATAGGCATGGATGAGCAGATCGCTGTTCTCATCCAGCGGCTTCTGAATTATTGACACCATCAGAAATCGCTTTCCCTGATAGCGGTCATTAGGCGATCGCGCGCTCTGGCTAATCTCGACATCACGGTTCCAATCGGGGCTCCGATCACTTCAGCGATCTCGCGATATCCCAAACCTTGCAAGTCACGAAGGATCAAGGTCTCCCGAAACTCAATCGGCAACGCGACGATTAGTTTTTCAAGCTGCTTCGCATTAGTGCGCGCAATCATCTCTGCTTCCGGATCAATGGCAGGCTCACCTCGCTCTTTTCCAGACTCAACTTCAATTCTCTCCTTCTCGGATAGATCGTCGATCCCTATGAAAGCAGACGCGTTTCGTTGATTTAACCACGTATATGCA
>CADEDX010000787.1 GCA_902826195.1 uncultured Bradyrhizobium sp.
GTCTATATCGGCGAGGAATTCATCGGCGTGCTGTTCGTCGATGAGGAGGACGACGATCGCTCGTTCCAGTTCCAGATGGCGATTCTCGAGGAAGACCTCGCCGACGTCGGTTGAATAGCGTCGAACTGCAGTAGTGATGTCGTAGGGTGGGCAAAGCGTAGCGTGCCCACCATTTTAAAGCACGATCGGTGAGAGACGGTGGGCACGTCGCTAACGCGCCTTTGCCCACCATACCAATTTTCGCACTATCCCCTCGGCCCCTGCATCTGCGCCATCAGGCGATCCATCGCATTCGCAACGTCGCGCCATTGCGACAGCCAGCTGCGCGGAAAGCGGTACGTGAGGTCCGCGCCGTCGACGCGGCGTTCGCTCAGGCACATGCCGGGCGTAAGGCCGTCGCGCGAGCAGCGCGTATTGAAGGCAGGCGTCGCGGCGGAAAACAGATCTTCATTGGCGTAGGGCGAGCCTTCGCGAAACGTGCGCATCGTCAAGGCGTCATCGACCGGCGTTACGGCCGGCGCGAGGTAGCGCGGATAGATCGTGCGGACCCGCATGTCCGGCGCCAGCGCGTCGTGGTGGGCGGATATCGACACGAAGATCCGGTCGATCGGCTGCGCCTTTTCCTCGACCGTGTCGGCGCTGACATGCTTCGGCGCATCCGGCGGTTCCAGCGACGGGAAGACGAAACTGAGATCGACCCGCTCCTGCGGACCGGAGTGGCGCTGGATCTTCCGGCGGATCGCCGCGGTCGGTACGTTGAAGAGCGTGCCGCCGACGCTGACCGGCAGCCGGTCGGGAGCGCTGGCAGGTCGCGCGGCCCAGGTAGGCCACAGCAAATAGACGACCAGCGCGATCGCGCCAGCGGTGATTGTCGCCGAACCCATGATCAGCATGAGGTGCGAGCGCGGGTTCCTGCGGGTATCCCGGGCGAGGTGCTGGGCGGTCGTAAGCAGGGTCATATGCGAAGTATCGATCGGGAAAGCGAGACGCGAATCATCTGCCGAATATGCCATGGGGCAGGCGATTTCCTCATGATTTCGCGGCAGTTCCGGCCCCGCCAGCCATGCGTGAACGCGGGCCGCCGGCCCGTTGTTAACCTTTCCTTAAGGATGCTGTGGCGGCCGCCCCCCAATTTTGCGAAAGCAGGGCGCGTTGTTCCGGAGTGGGGAAGCTGCCATGTCGCCCGATGCGTTGAATTCCCTGTTCGCCCTGTTCATCGGCTTTGCGTTCGCAGGTGCGCTGACCAGCGGCTATCAGGCGATGGCGGCGCGGCCGGCAGGGTTCGGATTGCTTGGCGAGGGCGTGGCGCCGAAGACGTTTGCCGCCGTGCCTTTCCTGGTGTTTGCCGCCCCCTTCATCATCATGCGCAACACGCTGCGTGGTGCGAAGATCGAGAGCCGCCGCTTCGAATTCGTGATGATGGCGACCGTGCTCTCGGGTTTCTGGAGCCTGATGTCCGGCACGTTCTTCCTGATGACGCTGCGCGTCACCGGCGTGCTGGCCTGAGGCCGGCTTGCTCGCTTGATCCACCTCCCGTGGCTATGCCAAGGTCTCCGGTAACGGAGACCTTTTTGTTATGGCGATCTACGAACTCGACGGGCAGGGACCTGATCTTCCGGCTGACGGAAATTATTTCATTGCGGAAACGGCGACCGTTGTCGGCAAGGTGCGCCTGCTGAATGCGGCGAGCATCTGGTTCGGCGCGGTGATGCGCGGCGACAACGAGTGGATCGAGATCGGCGAAGGCTCCAACGTCCAGGACAATTGCACCTGCCACACCGACCCCGGCTACCCGCTGACGATCGGCACCAACTGCACGGTCGGCCATAATGTGATCCTGCATGGCTGCACGCTTGAAGACGACTCTTTGGTCGGCATGGGATCGATCGTCATGAACGGCGCGCGGATCCGCCACGGCAGCGTCGTCGGCGCCGGCTCGATCATCACCGAGGGCAAGGAGTATCCGGAATATTCCCTGATCATCGGCGCGCCCGCCCGCGTGGTCCGGACATTGACGCCGGAGCAGTCGGCGGCGATGAACCGTGCCGCCAAATCCTACCAGCGCAACGGACCACGCTTCAAAAATGGACTGAAGAAGATCGGCTGAGCGAAGGCGTCTATATATCTTCGCTTTCGTTTGCCTCACTGGCGCCAGCTATCTTTTCATGACCGGCGGCCCACAGCGCATGCTGCTCGCTGCCGTCCTGATACGGATTGGCTTCCGCCGGAATATTTTGGTGCGCGGCGCGCTCGCCTTGCTCGAACGGATCCGGGTCATTAGTCATGATTGCGCCTTTCCAGTTTTCGATTTCATCTGCTTTTGAGTCGCCTCTTTCGATGCTCGCGCGCTTTTGCGCAACGCGTCCTTCAGGTCGACGGGAATGCCGTGTTTCCTGAGAGGATCGGCAAAGGCCTCGTCGGCCAATTCCTGAAATGTCGCCATCCGGTCACGCCAGTTGGGTCAGCTCGGGAAGCGTGTCATCGTCTAAGGCAATCAATTTGCGCAAACGCAATCACTCCGAGCATCGAGCGGATGCAACTCAATGATCGGTTGGGGGATTCGTTCCGGCAGGAACAACGGGCGGGTGCCGTCGTTGCTCCGAGAAGGAGAGTTTCGATGAAGTTGACGTCAGCAGTTACCGCGATTGCCATTCTGCTTTACCCGGTTGCTTCCTATGCCCAGAGCTCTGGTGGATCTTCCGGTGGATCATCCGGCGGGAGCACTAGCGGCAGCGCCGCCGGTTCGCCGAGCGCAGGCTCCGCCGGCGCCGGTTCGCAAGGG
>CADEDX010000788.1 GCA_902826195.1 uncultured Bradyrhizobium sp.
GCTGATCCGCTACGCTATTGACCACCGTCCCCGGAGCGCTTCCTTTGGCGTTGTCGGCCATGACGGCATAAGGCGTTGCGTTGGTGTTCACGGGTGAGCGTGGTGTTCCTGGCATCAACCCGTAGTCGTAGACGTGCGCCGCGCTCGTCGGGTTGGAGGCGTCGCGCAAGTTGGCACCGTAGGGAACACTTGCGACAGGGGTGGCGCCCGGATGCTGACGCGCGAGATCGTCGGCGATGCGGAAATCTCGCCCCGGCCGCGTCACGGCATTGGCAACGCCCATCCCCATTCCTGCGAGTCCAAGCGGCGACACCATTTCAGCAGGCCCGACCAAGCTCGGGTCTTTGGTGCCGTCCAGCCAATTTGCTGCTGTGCCGAGTCCAGAGTGCAGCATGTTGCGGACTGACAACGCCCTCGGGTCCATGAAGAACTGAGGTGCTGGAAGGTCTTTGTTCTGGCCCACTGCATCGGCAAGCCAGCGCAATGGATCAGCCGGCCTCTGTCTCGGCATTCCCTGCGTGTCGTCATAGTACAGTGCGTTGTCTACAGGAGCTTGTGGAGGGCCGTAGAGGGCGTTGTAGGGTTGGGTCATGGCGTCACCGCATCAATGCGTTTTCGCGATCGTCGAACATCATCGGACCCACGACAGTCGAATGACTTCTCAGAGCAGGCTGCTGAAGCGCGTTGTAGGCGGGAGCCGTCATCTGATTGCTGAGGTAGCCTTGCACCGGCCGTGACATGAGTCCGCGCCCCATCATCCCGGGTGCAGCAAGCGCGGCGGCCGAACCGAGCGGGCCAGCAACGCCATAGCCGCCTGTCCCTGACAGAACCTGCAACATGCCCTGCGCATAGGCGCGCGGAGCCGTGCCAGACTGAGGTAGCGGCGACATGATCGCCACGCCGGCGCGGGCAAGCTCGCTCAGATCATCGCGGCCACGCGAATAATCCCGCTTGTTCGTCGTCTTTGTCGCAGTGCGAAGCTGAGCCGGAGAGATCAGCCCGGTTACGGCGTTCTCTCCGGCTCCGCCTGCGGCCTTCTCGAGCGTCAGCAGATTGCGATACTCGGTGCGAGCCTGACGATACTGCCCCATGAGTTGAGGCGGCAGAGCACGCTCCACAGCGTCGTCCAGCGTGTTCCTGATGCTGAACAAGGCTTGCGACAGGGGAGGGTCACTGTGCGTCGTCGCCCGGGCGCGCTTATCGAGCGCCGATCGCAGCGCGGAGTACGCTTGGCCGTTGAGTGGTTGCCCAGCCCGGAGAACGTTGTTGAGGTCGTCAACGATGCCGTTGACCATCGGGGCGCGCAGGGTCGGTGCAACTACATCGTTATAATCTCTCACCGAGGCCTGTAACCGACGCATCAGGCCTTGAGTTGGTGGAACCGTGGCGTTCTGCGTCAACGTGTCGAATTGCTGCCCCAGCCTTGTGAACCCCGCGTCCATGACATCAGGCGTAGCCCGATCAGCTTGGATGCCTGCGCGACTAAGCGCTGCCCTCGTGAACTGTTCGGCCTGCCTTGTCTGAATATCGGCAGCGCGGGTTCCCGCGAATGGCGTGTCCTGCGTGACGCTCTCGGCCCAGCGGAGCGGCTTTTTGCCAGTGATCTGACCGGCCGTGAGATCCGTGACGCCTTCGCGCTGAAGGACGGCCAGTTGCTGCGCACGTTCGGCCGGGATCGGATTTGGCGATACAGTGCGAACAGCCGCCCTTGGCAACATGCTTCCGGCAACGCCACCCGCAAATCGCGCCCATGGCTCGGCCGCTGTGCCCTCGGTAGCCTGTCCAGCAGCTTCACTTGCAAGTCCACCACCGATAGTGCTCGCGACCCGGGTCGCGACGCCAACGGCCGGATTGAGCGCCATAGGCGCAAACTCGCCAACGGTGCGCGCGTATTTGCCGGCCGTCGTCTTAGGCTCGTAGAAGTCACCCGTGTAGCCTTCGACGAACTTCTTGGCGTCGCCGTAGTGCGGGAGCTTCTGTCCGGCCGCTGTGTTGGGGTTGCCGAGACCAAGAAGTTCAGCGCCCTTGTCGATCCCCATGCGGCCAAGCATTTCGAGGTTGCCCGGCAACGTAGCCAGACCAATCGCGCCTTGTGCAAGTCCGATTCCACCGGATTTCGTCACATCCGCAGCGGTATCGCGCCACGTCGGCGGTTGCGCCGTCGCGGCGTTCTGTGCCGAGCCAGAAAACTGCTGCATCCGGCTTTCCGCTGGCGGCATCGGTGCAGGAGGCGAAAGCGATGCATAGTGCTTCTGCATCGCGCCCTTCATCACGTCTGGCGGCGTGCCGTCCGGGAACTCGATAACAACGCCGTCGGGGCCTTCGACCTCGATCGCCATTATTCAAGCTCTCCGGTCGCTGGGTTGAAGCGCAGACGTTGCGGCGCCTGTCCGGCTTGCGGAAGGCGATCAGTGAACTGCCGTGGCACGGCATCCGTCGGCACACCTTGCGGCGCAACGTATGGCCCAGACCCTTGCGCCTTGCGCTCGGCTAGGCGAACAAGATCCATGACCTCTCCGCGGAAGTCCTCGAGCGCCCTCTTGTATCCAGAGTCGGACTGCTTCAGATCGGTCAGGCGCGCGAGTGCATCTGTTGCCTTCTTGCCTTCAATTTCGGTGATCTGGCCGCCACCCTTGAGGCTTTCGAACGCTGACAGGAATGCCCGCCCGCCAAGCTGTGAAATGCGCGCCTCTGTATCTCGAGACGACGACCTAACGGTTGGTAGATAGCCCTCAACGCCGGTGACGCTCGGCAGATTGGGATCCTTCAGAAC
>CADEDX010000789.1 GCA_902826195.1 uncultured Bradyrhizobium sp.
AGGATTCCGAACTCATTTCGATCAGCCGCGAAGACGTCCGCTTGAACTCGTTGGCCTCAACGCCGTCGCCGTCGGTCGCCAGATACAGCGAGACCGGGTCGGCCTCGGCCGAGGCCATCAATTTCACGGCATTGTCGTAGAGCGTGTCGATCAGCGAGATGAAACGCTTGGCGGCGTTGCGCTCGGAGTAATCCATCACCGGAATGCGGTCGACCAGGATGGTGTGATAGTCATGCGCCAGCCGCAGATAGTCGGACGCGGCGAGCGGCTTTTCGCATAGATCGGCAAAGGTAAAACGTGCGACGCCGTGCGCTGAGCAGGGTACGTGCAAATTGCGCCCCTTGATGGTGATGTCGCGCGGCTTGCAGGGCGCATTGCCGGTCATCCTCCGCCAGGCGTGATCGAGCGCGTCGCCCGCCGCATCGTCCGGCGGTACCAGCCACATCTTCACGCCGGCGAGCTTCTCCAGGCGAAAATCGGTGCGCGCGTCGAGCCGCAGCACGTCCATCCGATCTTCGATCTGGGTGATGAAGGGCAAGAACAGCGCGCGGTTGAGACCGCCCTTATAGAGGTTTTCGGGCGCAACGTTCGAGGTCGCCACCACCACCGTGCCGAGTTCGAACAGTTTTGCAAACAGCCGTCCCAGGATCATGGCGTCGGCGATGTCGGTGACGTGAAATTCGTCGAAGCACAACAGCCAGGATTGCTCGAAGATCGCGTTCGCCGTCAATTCGATGACGTCGCCATCGGCGATCTCGCCGCGCGCAATGTTCTGGCGATAGGCATAGATCTTCTCATGCGCCTCGGCCATGAATTCGTGGAAATGGGCGCGGCGCTTGTGCTGGACCGGCGCGTGCTGGAAGAACAGGTCCATCAGCATCGTCTTGCCGCGGCCGACCTCGCCGTGAACGTATAGCCCGCGCGGCGGGGCCTCACTCTTGTCGCCGAACAGCCGCCCCAGCAGGCTGAGCTTCTTCACGGGCTTGTAGCTCGACAGCCGTTCCTCGAGGGCTGCGAACGCCTCGACGGCATCGGCCTGCGCGGGATCGGCCTCGATCGCGCCGGAGTCGACGAGGGCGCTGTATTGGGCGCGGAACGAGCTGGATGGGGTCGGCGGCATGGCCCTCTTACGGCCTCATGCGAAGGGAAATTGCAAGCCGTGAATTGGTGGGCGGGGTATGCAGAGCAGCGGCCTCTCTCACACTCGGTCGTCATACCCCGCGAAGGCGGGGTAACCAGTACGCTGCGGCGTCTCGGTTCAATCTCTGGCGCCTCTGAAATACTGGATCATCCGCTATCGCGGATGATGACGGCGGTGAATGTACCGCGCGCCAGGCCTTACGCACTCAGCGCGTAGGAATCCTCAACCACATACGGCCCACCGCCGGTGGAGGCGCGCGACGAGAACAGCACGAAGCGCGAGGCCATGAAGGTCCGGCTCGGAAAATATCCGCGCACGGAGAGATAATCCGCGACATCCCGGCTTGAGGCATCATGCAGCCGCGCCAGCGTCACATGCGGGGTGAATTTTCGGCCCTCGGGATCGAGCCCGAGCCGCTGCATCAGCCGTTCGAGTTCGGCCTGCAACTCGATCAGCGGCCGGCACGGCTCGACGGAGGCGACCACCGCGCGTGGTTTCTTGCCGCCAAAGCTCTGCAGGCCCTGCACCTTGACTTCGAACGGCTTGCGGTTGACCCGAAACAGCATGGAAGCGATCTCGTTCGCCGACATGCCGTCGATATCGCCGATGAAGCGCAAGGTGACGTGATAATTTTCGGGATCTATCCAGCGCGCGCCGGGGAGGCCGCCACGCAAATTGGAGAGGGTCTGGCCGATCTCGGCCGGAATTTCCAGTCCAGTAAACAAACGCGGCATCGCAAGATCCTCGATGCGAAGGCGTCAGCTTTTGGCGGCTCACGCCTGACAGCAAACCCGGTGACGAATCACCGATCTTCAATTTCTATCCGACTAATATGACCCTGCGAAGCACGCCTCGCGAGCAGACCGGAAAGGCACGGGGAAAACCCGGATTAACGTTAGCAATTGTTCCATTTCAACTGCGCTGCCCGGAGATCGTGCCGAGAAATGCCTCTACCTTGGGCAGGATATTCTTCACGATGACGTCGATGCCGTCAGCGGTCGGGTGCAGCCCGTCCGCCTGGTTGAGTTTTGCGTCGGCCGCCACCCCTTCCAGGAAGAACGGGTAGAGCGGCACGTCGAAGGATTTCGACAGCTCGGGATAGATCGCGTTGAAGCGGGCGGCATAGTCGCTGCCGTAGTTGGGCGGGGCGAGCATCCCGCACATCAGCACGGCGATCTTGCGCGCCTTCAACCGCGTCAGGATATCGCTCAACGCGGCGCGCGTGACGGCGGGATCGATCCCGCGCAGGGCATCGTTGGCGCCGAGCTCAAGGATCACGGCCTCGGTTCCGTCGGGGATCGACCAGTCCAGCCGGTCGCGGCCGCCGGAAGAGGTGTCGCCGGAAACTCCGGCATTGATCATGTCGACCATTATCCCCTTGTCGGCCAAGGCTTTTTGCAAGCGCGCCGGAAACGCCGCCGGGGCCTGCAGGCCGAAGCCGGCGCTCAGGGAATCGCCGAGAACGACCATTTTGACCGGCTTGGCGGGGACTTGAGCCGGAGACTGGGCCAGAACCGGTCCGGCCGTCATCAAAACCACAACCAACACGCCTATGTGCGCAAACAACCTTTCCAAGCCCTCGACCCGAGCGGCTGAAGTGCCATATGACCGAGTCATGGACAGTCT